>JACZKR010000237.1 GCA_014859945.1 Paracoccaceae bacterium
GCCGTCATCCCCGCCGGCCAGCCGCTGCCGCCGCAGCCCAGCCTGAACGAGATCAGCCCAGAGGCGCTGGCTTCGGTCCGCGAGGTGGAAAAACGCGCGCGCAAGCTGACGCTGATGGAACTGACCGAGCGCACCTGCAAATGGCCGATCGGCGACCCGGCGACCGATGATTTCTGGTTCTGCGGTCTGCCCAGCCTGCCCGGCAAGCCTTATTGCGAGGCCCATGTCGGCGTGGCCTTCCAGCCGATGAGCGCCCGGCGCGACCGTCGCCGCTGATCCGTGGCGCACCGGGGCCGGCATGACGGCGCGAAAGAGCCGCTTTACCGCAAGGTGAACACGCTGGCGCGTCTGGTGCGGCACCATTCCGGCGGTGAGGCGCGGTGGGACCGCAACACCAGGGCCACCGAAGCCGCGATTGCCGAAGGCGTGACCAGCGCCGGGATGGGCGGCAAGGTGCGCCGCGGTCTGGATTACACCCCGCTTTACCGCTTCCTTCTGTCGAAGGTGGGCGAAGACTGGGATGAGGTCTATTCCGAAGCCGTGGCGCGGCTGGACCGGCCTGACCCGATCTTCCGCATGGTCGCGCGTCTGCCCGAAGACCGGCAGCCCTTTGTCTGGCTGGGCGAAAGCAGCCGCTTCAGCGGCCTTTATGTTGATGATCACAACCGCCTGCAAAAGGTGGCGCCCGATCTGACGGCGGACGATCTTGAACCGCTCTGCCGCTGCTGCACCCATACGTTCAACGGCCAGCGGCTGACCCGGCCCTACCGGGACTGACCGGCCGCCCGAAAGGTGCGGGGCCGATCTACTTTTAGAATAATTCCAGAAACTGATCTCGATCAAGGCGCATTTCCCGGCTCCGGTGACACTGGTTTCGCGTGAACGGAGAGTCCTGGAGAGAAAGATGCGTCCCATCCTGTCGGCCCTTCTCGCGGCCACCGCAATCGCCGGCGCGGCACAAGCCGATCCGCTGCGCGATACTGCCCTTGAAACCTTCAAACCGCTGCCCTCGACGGTTCCGGCCGTCAAGGACAACCCCGTGACACCCGAGAAGATCGCGCTTGGCAAGGCGCTGTTCTTCGATCCGCGGCTGTCGGCCTCGGGGGTATTCTCCTGCGCCTCGTGCCACAATCTGGCGACGGGGGGCGACGACAACATGGAAACTTCGGTCGGCCATGGCTGGCAGAAGGGTCCGCGCAATGCGCCCACCGCGCTGAACGCCGTGCTGAATGAAGCCCAGTTCTGGGACGGCCGCGCCGAAGACCTGAAGGCGCAGGCCAAGGGCCCGGTGCAGGCCGGGGTGGAAATGGCCAACACGCCCGAAAACGTGGTGGTAACGCTGAACTCGATGCCCGCCTATGTCGGCTGGTTCAAGGCGGCCTTCGCGGATGAGGCCGATCCGGTGACCTTCGACAACATGGCCAAGGCGATTGAGGCTTTTGAGGCCACGCTGATCACGCCTGCGCCCTTCGACGCCTGGCTGAACGGCGACGACAACGCGCTCAGCGCCGATGCGAAGGCCGGGTTGCAGCTGTTCATCGACAAGGGCTGTTCGTCCTGCCACTCGGGCGTCAACGTCGGCGGCCATGGCTATTATCCGTTCGGCCTGATCGAAAAACCCGGGTCAGAGGTGCTGCCCCCCGGCGACAAGGGCCGTTTCGCGGTGACCGATACGGCGGATGACGAATATGTCTTCCGCGCCGCCCCCCTGCGCAACATCGCACTGACCGCGCCCTACTTCCACTCGGGCAAGGTCTGGGATCTGTCGGTCGCGGTCGAGATCATGGCCGAAAGCCAGCTGGGTGAGGCGCTGAAACCCGAAGAGACCGCGCAGCTTGTGGCCTTCCTTGAAAGCCTGACGGGCACGCTGCCCGAAATCACCCTGCCGTCGCTGCCGCCGGAAACGGCCACAACGCCGCGCCCGACCTCGCAGGTCAACTGACACCGAAGTGTGGCGCTTGCGGGCCGGCATTCCGATGCCGGTCCCCCTTGCCCGGTCGCCGCCCACATGGCGCCCGGGCCTTTTGCACAGGCGCCCTCAGTTGCCGCCCAGAAGCCCCTCCAGCGCCTTGCGGGCTTCGTCGGTGATCACCTCTTCGGCGCGGCGGCGGGCGGCGTCTTCGAGGCTTTCGCCTTCCTGCTGCACCACGCCCAGTTCTTCTTCAAGCTTGCGCTTGGCGGCTTCTTCCAGCGCGGCCTTTTCATCGGCCAGTTCCTGATCGGCCAGCGCCTCAAGGTCCAGCGCGAATTTCGGGTTGGCCCAGGTGCCGGTGATCATCAGCGGCGCGGTCAGCCCGCCCTGCCCCTCGGCGTCGGCCAGCGCCGTGGCCTTGATGCGGTAGTCCTGCGTCCGCGTGCCAAGCCCCACCTTGCCCGAGCCCGACGCCGTCACATAAGGCGAGATCAGCTTCAGATCGCTGTTCGACAGCACGCCCTTGTCCATCGTGAAGCTGCCGGTGATGCTGTCGTAAACGGTCTTCTGCCCCTCGCCGACATAAGAGGTGTTCATGGTCCGCAGCATCCCGGCGATGTCGAGCCCGCGAATCTCTCCCTTGCCCAGCGCAAGGCTGCCGTCGCCCTTCAGGCCGCGCATGATCGCGTCGATGGAATTGCCGACGCCCAGGAATTTCACCCGCAGATCGCCGGTGCCGATCAGCCGCTCATAGCCGCCGAAATCGCGCAGCAGGGGTTGCAGCGCCATGCCGGCAAAGGTCAGGTCACCCCCCACCGACAGGCCGCTGCGCCCGTTCACCACGAACTGGCCCGAGACGGTGCCGTCATAGGCCGCCACCCGCCGGATGTCGAAGACGGCGCGGGCGCGGTCGATCGTCACCATCATTTGCAGGGGGCCCAGCTTTGCCAGCCCCAGATCGGCGCTGTCCGCCGTCAGCGCGACCGCCGCATCCATCGCGGAAAGGGCGCTGACGTCGATCTTGTCCTTGGGCCAGCCGGCGGCCTGTGCGCCCC
>JACZKR010000238.1 GCA_014859945.1 Paracoccaceae bacterium
TGTCAGGAACGCAAAGCAGGTCTCATACAGCATCCCCGCCTGCGCCGCTCCGATCACCAGCCACAGCGCGATCCAGACGGCGGGCCGGTCGGCAAGGCTTAGCCCCGCCAAGGCCAGCGCCGCCACGACCGGCGCCCAGATCAGCAGTTCGCCCCCCAACCCCCGGTCAACCAGCCGCCCGGTCAGCGGCGTGCCGACCGCCATCACCAGAAAGGCCAGCGTCGGGCCAAGGGCAAGCTGCGCCTCGCTCCACCCGGTTTCGGCCAGAAGATCGGGCAGAAGCGCCGGGAACGCATAGTAGCTGCCGGCGTAGATCAGCGTCTGGCCAAGGGCCAGAAGCCAGACCGCCACCCCTGCCCGGCCAGCCGTCACAATGCGTAAAGCTCGCCGAACTTGGCTTCCAGATAGTCCAGCAGCGGCCCCTCATCCGGCGCAAAGCCGCAAGCGTTTTCAATGGTCTCGGCCGGCGGGCGCAATCCGCCGTGGCGCTGCAGGTTTTCGCGCAGCCAGCCCGTCGGGGCCGAGGCATCGCCCCGGGCCAGACCCGCCTCAAGGTCCGGCACCGCCGCGCGCAATGCCTTCCACAGGCAACCGGCATAGACATTGCCCAAGGTATAGGTCGGGAAATAGCCGAACAGCCCCACCGACCAGTGGACATCCTGCAGCATCCCATGCGCCGGCCGGTCCACCGCCACGCCGAAATCGGCCTTGAAGCGGTCGTTCCACGCGGCCTCAAGCCCCTTCACCTGCAGATCGCCGCGGATCAGCGCGCGTTCCAGATCGAAGCGCATCATGATGTGCAGGTTGTAATGCACCTCATCGGCCTCGGTCCGGATGAAGCCGGGCTGCACCCGGTTCACCGCGCCATAGAAGGCATCGGCGTCGGTGATGCCGAACTCGCCAAACCGCTGGCGCATCTCGCCGAACATCCAGCCGGTAAAGGCGCGGCCCCGGCCCATCTGGTTTTCGTAGATGCGGCTCTGGCTTTCATGCACCCCCATCGACACGCCGCGCCCCAAGGGCGTCAGCGCGTGATCGGGGTCGATGCCCAGCTCATAGCTGGAATGCCCGACCTCATGGATGGTTGAATAGAAGCAGTTGAACGGCTCGGTCTCGACCACCCGCGTGGTGATGCGGCTGTCGTTCCAGCCGCCGGAACTGAACGGATGCACCGCAATGTCGATCCGCCCGCGCGACCAGTCATAGCCGAAGGCCGTCGCCAGATCGCGGGCCATCCGCAGCTGGGTTTCCGCGGCAAAGCTGCCGCTCAGCGCCGCCGGCTGCCGCGCCGCACCCAGAACCGCCTCGCGCAGCGCCACCAGCCGCGGCCGCATCCGGCCGAACATCGCGCCGATGGTGGCCGCCGTCGCGCCGGGTTCGTAATCGTCCATCAGCGCGTCATACAGGTCGCCGCCCGCCGCCAGGCATTCCGCCTCGCGCCGGCGCAGGTTCACCACCTCGGCCAGCGTCGGCAGGAAGCCCGCCACATCGTCGCGCGCCCGCGCCTCGGCCCAGATGCCCTGCGCGGTCGAGGTGACGCGCGCCAGTTCCTGCGCCAGATCGGCCGGAACCTTGCAGCTGCGGTTGTAGGACCGCGCAATCAGCCGCAGCGCCGCCGCCCCCGCCGCATCGGGCGCCTCGGCGGCCTCCAGCCAGTCGCCGATGCGCGGATCGGTGCGGCGGGCGTGCAGGATACCCTCCATAGCCGCCATCTCTTCACCGCGCTGTTCGGCCGCGCCGCGCGGCATCATGGTTTCCTGATCCCAGCCCAGCCGCTCGGCCACGAAGTTCAGCGCCTCGGTCTGGCGCTGCCAGGCCATCAGATCGGCGAAGGCGGTGTTGTTGGTGGTCATGCCGTTCCCTTCCGGATCGAACCCTGAACAGGGTAAATTGCCAGATGCCGCGCCCGCAGGATCAGCACCCACAGGATCACCGCGCCGATCTGGTGGGTGATCGCCACATGCACATGGGCCGAGGTCAGCGCCGCCGCGATCCCCAGGGCCACCTGCGCCACCAGCATCGCCAGCACGGCGCCAAAGGCCGCCCGCGTCGCCCGGTGGGCCGAGCGGCGGCCCTTCACGAAGGCCACGATGCCAAGAACCAACAACAGATAGCCCGCCATCCGGTGGTTGAACTGCACCAGCCCGGGGTTTTCAAAGAAGGCGTGCCAGACCCCGCCGCCATCGGGCACATAGAACGCATCGGCCGGAAAGAACTGGCCGTTCATGTCGGGCCAGGTCGGAAAGGCGCGTCCCGCATCAATCCCCGCCACCAGCGCCCCCAGCAGAATCTGCACGAAGGCCAGATGCATCAGCCCGGTCGCCAGCCCCTTCAGCGGCCGCTCTCCGGCGCGGCGGGCCTGCATCAGCTCGGTCTCGCGCCGGGCCAGCAACAGCACATACCAGGCGATCAGCCCCAGGATCACGAAGGCCAGCCCCAGATGCAGCGCCAGCCGGTAAGAGGCGACGCTGATCATCCCGCCCCCCAGACCCGAACTGACCATCCACCAGCCCAGCGCCCCCTGCGCCCCGCCCAGAACGCCAAGACCGAACAGCCGCAGTGTCCAGCCCGGCGGAATCCGCCCCGCAATCAGGAAGCCCAAGAACCCCAGCAACCAGACAAGGCCGATCACCCGGCCCAGCTGCCGGTGGCCCCATCCCCACCAGTCGATCTGCTTGAATTCCTCCAGCGTCATCTGGCTGTTCACCAGCTCAAAC
>JACZKR010000239.1 GCA_014859945.1 Paracoccaceae bacterium
GGGCTGGACCTGCCGGTCGAACCCCGCAAGCGCACCGTCTTCGTCATCGACGCGCCGAACGCCCGGCATCCCGATGCGCCCCTGCTGGTCGATACCGGATTCTACCTGCGGCCCGAGCATGACCACTGGATCACCGCCACCGTACCGCAGGACGATGGTCCCTGTGATGCCAATGACTTCGAGCCCGATCTTCATCTTTTTGAAGAGGTGATCTGGGAACAGCTCTGGCACCGCGCGCCGGGGTTTGACGCGGTGAAGGTGGTGCGGCACTGGGTGGGGCACTACGCCTATAACACGCTGGATCAGAACGCCATTCTGGGCCCCCATCCCGATGTGGCGAACCTGTTTTTCATGAACGGCTTCTCGGGCCACGGGCTGCAGCAGGCGCCGGCCGTGGGGCGCGGACTGGCCGAGCATATCCTGCACGGCGGCTGGCAAAGCCTTGATCTGTCTGATCTTTCAGTGGGTCGGGTGGTGAAGGGGCAGGCCTTCCGCGAAAAGGCCGTGGTCTGAGGCTCTGGCCGGCGTCGGACCGGGGGTTTCACACCCCCGGACCCCCGTGGGATATTTGAGGACAGATGAAATTGCAGGTTTATGTGCAATTTCTGATGGTTGTGGTCAGAAGCTGAGGCGGTTTCTTAGCCTTGCGCGCGTTCTGCGGCCTGGCGGATGGCGGCGATATTGGCGCCGTAGGGGGCGGGGTTCGAGACCGAGCCGCCCTTGAACACCGCCGATCCGGCGACCAGCACATCGGCGCCGGCGGCGGCAACCAGAGGCGCGGTTTCCGGCGTGACGCCGCCGTCGATCTCAATATGCACCGGGCGGTCGCCGATCAGGCGGCGCAGGTCGCGGATCTTGGCGGTCATGTCGATGAATTTCTGCCCGCCGAAGCCGGGGTTCACCGTCATCACGCAGATCAGGTCGCAGAGGTCGATCAGATGCGCCACCGCATCGGTTCCGGTGCCGGGGTTCAGCGCGAGGCCGGCCTTTTTCCCCGTGGCGCGAATGGCTTGCAGCGTGCGGTGGATATGCGGGCCGGCTTCGAGATGCGCGGTGATGATGTCGGCGCCGGCATTGGCATAGGCGTCGATAAAGGGATCGACCGGCGCGATCATCAGATGCACGTCCATGACGCCGTCGATATGCGGCCGGATCGCCGCGCACATCGCCGGGCCGAAGGTCAGGTTCGGCACGAAATGGCCGTCCATCACATCGACATGCACCCAGTCGGCGCCTTGCGCTTCGATCGCGCGGCATTCGGCGCCGAAATTCGCGAAATCGGCAGAGAGGATCGAGGGGGCGATCTTGATACGGCGGTCGAACATTGTCAGGCTCCGTTGGCTTGGGGGCGTGATACATCCTAAGCCGGACGGAAGCCAGAGCGGCAATTGTATTACATAATACTGATTATACGAATAAAGGAGAGATCATATCCGATGCCCGACCCCGCCTTGCGGAGCCTCAGGAAGCTGGCGCAGATGAACCGTCTGGCCAATGCCCGGCTGCACCGGGCCTGTGGAGCCCTGCCGGACGGCGTTTACGCGGCGGCGATGCCATGTTTCTTCGGTTCGATCCGCGCGACGTTGAACCATATCCTCTTGGTGGACCGCTTCTACATCGGCGCGCTGGAGGGGCGCGGGCTGGACCGTGCGGCGCTGGATGAGGCGCGCGGTTGCCCGGACCTGCCGTCGCTGTTGCTCTGGCAGGAAGACAGCGACCGCCGGCTTCTGGTCCATGTGGCGGGGCTGGCGCCTGCCCTTCTGGCAGAGGTCGTCGCGGTGGACCGGGGCGAGCGGGTGCAGCGCGACCGGCGCGACGACCTGTTGCACCATCTGTTCCAGCACCAGACGCATCATCGCGGCCAGGTGCATGGGCTGTTGTCGTTTGCGGGCGTGGCGCCGCCGCAGCTGGATGAGTTCATCGTCGGCGATGACGCCGCGGCGCGGGCCGAAGACATGGCGCGGCTGGGCTGGAGCGAAGCCGGGCTGATGGGTTAAAGCAGGGCCTGACGCAGGTCGCGCACGGCGGTCCCGTCTTCGCTGAGGTCCAGCTCATGCTCGACATGTTCCAGATGTTCGCGCATCGACCGTTGCGCCGCCCCGATATCGCCGGCGCGCAGCGCGCGGATCAGCCCTTCGTGTTCATCGGGGCCGCAGTTGCTGACGTGGCGGTCGCGGTACATCGCGGTAATCAGCGAGGAACGCGAAATCAGGTCGCGCAGCACCACCGTCAGGAAATCCGAGCCGCTGAGTTCGGCCAGCAGCATGTGGAACCCGCCCGACAGCCGGATGCCTTCCGACGTGTCGCCCCGCGCCATCGCCGCCTTCTCTTCGGCCAGATGCGCCTCAAGCCGGGGAAAATCCTCGGGCGACAGGCGGCCGGCAAGGCGTTCGATGATGCGCGCCTCGATCAGCTTGCGGACGTGGAAGACGTCGCGCGCCTCATCGACCGAGGGTTCGGCCACGAAGGCGCCGCGGTTGGGCTGGATGACCACCAGACCGTCGCTTTGCAGGATTGACAGCGCCTGCCGCACCCGTGCGCGGTTGACCTGGAAGATCTCGGCCAGTTCCTCTTCCTTCAGGCGCGTGCCCGGACGAAGGCGCTTTTCGGCGATCGACATCCAGACGCGCTGGCAGATTTCGGCGGCAGGGTCATTCGCTTTTTGCTTGGCCTGATACATGGTTCCTCCAGCCCTACCGTTTCGCCGCAAAAGCCGTGAAAAGTCAACGCCAAGTTTGGCAAGTCTATTGACTACAAAATTGTTTACATTACTGTTGTCGCAAAGCAAGGGAGGAATCCATGGCAGATGATGCCGCCGCGCGGGACAAGGCCCTGCACTTCGACTTCACCCGCCTGCCGCCGCCCGACCGTTACCGGCTTCTGACCAATTTCATCGGGCCGCGCCCCATCGCGCTGGTCAGCACAAGGTCGCCCGGCGGCCATGCCAATGCCGCGCCGATGAGCTTTTTCAACGTCTTCTCGCATGATCCGGCCATCGTGATCTTGGGCATCCAGCCGCGTCTGGACGGGATTGAGAAGGATACGGTGCAGAACATCCGCCGGACGGGTGAGTTTGTGGTGAACATGGTGGATATGGCCATCGCGCAGCCGATGCTGGTCTGCGGGCTGGGTGTCGGCCCCGAGGTGGATGAAATCGCGCTGGCCGGGCTGACCGCCCTGCCCTGCGCCCAGATCGGCGCGCCGAGGATTGCCGAAAGCCCCTGCGCCATGGAATGCCGGGTCGAGCGGCTGATCGACTATCCGCGCCGCACCATCGTTCTGGGCGAGGTGGTGCAGATGCATGTGCGCCGCGACTGCATGGATGCGGCCGGGCGCTATGTGAACCCCGAGGTCTATCAGCCCATCGCGCGGCTGCATGCCGACAATTATGTGACGTCGGACCGCCAGTTCGAGATGCCGGGGCCGGATCTGGCCGCGGTTCTGGCCGCGAATGGCGGAGAGGGATGATGCGGATTGTCCTGATCAACCCCAATTCCACCGCCTCGATGACCGATCAGGTGCGTGAAAGCGCGCGGCGCAACGCCTTTCCGGGCACCGAGATTGTCGCGCTGAACCCGGCCGATACGCCCGCCAGCATCGAAGGCCACGCCGATGAGGCCCTGTCGGTGCCCGCGCTGTTGCAGGCGATCCGGACGGCCGAGGCGGGCGGCGGCGATGCCTTTGTCATCGCCTGCTTTGACGATCCGGGGCTGGCGGCGGCGCGCGAGGTGGCGCGCGGGCCGGTCATCGGCATCTGTCAGGCGGCGGTGCAGGTGGCCACCACCATCGCCGCGCGGTTTTCCATCGTGACCACCCTGCCCCGGTCGGTGCCGATCATCGAGGATCTGGTGCACCACTATGGGGCGGCGGCGAAGTGCCGCTCGGTCCGGGCCATCGACATGCCGGTTCTGGCGCTGGAGGCCGAACCGGACCTCGCCGAGGCGCGGCTGGTGGCCGAGATCGAGGCCGCGCGCGACCGCGACGGGGCCGAGGCGGTGGTGCTGGGCTGCGCGGGCATGTCTGAGCTGTGCGAGCGGCTGTCCGAACGCACCGGAATGCCGGTGATCGACGGGGTCAGCGCCGCGGTGAAACTGGCCGAGGCGCTGATCGGCGGCGGCTACCGCACCTCGAAGGTCGGGGCCTACAACTATCCGACGGTGAAGGACCGCGCCGCCTGCCCGATGGAGGATTGCGCCTGAGGGATGCTCGCCTGACCCTGCTCCCCCTGTCCGGCCCGCCCCCGCGGAGGACAGCGACTGCCGCGCCCGTGATGGCGCGGCTTTTTTCGCGCCGGGGTGGTGCGTGTGAACCCGCACCCTACGGGGATGAAGGCCACATGGCCAGGTAGGGTGCATGTTCACACGCACCACCCACGCCTCCATGGCGAAGGCCATCGCCTTCGCCACTTCCCAACGGTTCCCCTTGCGGGGGCGGGCCTCAAAGGCCCGGCCAGCGCCCGCCCCGCCATTGGCGGGCGCTTCTCGCCCGCCGGGTCGGGCACTGTCCTCTGTCGTCTCGTGCCGGACCGTCTCCGGTTGAACGCGCACACGCGGGCGGGGCGAGGCAGTGCCTCGCCTTTTCCCGCCCGGACCAAGGTCGGGTCACACGCTCGATCCCCGACCCACCATGGCGAAGGCCATCGCCTTCGCCACCGCGGAACATCTGCAAACTTCACCGGACGGGCCTCAATGGCCCGGCCAGCGCCCGCCCGCCCCTCGGCGGGCGCTTCTCGCCCGCCCGGTCGGGCGCCGGCCTCTGGTCTCACGTGACGGACCGTTTCTGGTTGACCCGTTGCCAGCGGGCGGGGGCGAGGCAGTGCCTCGCCTTTTCCCGCCCGGGCTAGGCACCGCCCCCTTACACCGCCAGCCGCGCCATCATCTCGGCGACCCGGTGGCAGGCGATCTGGCTGCCGTCGGCATAGGCCTGCGCGGCGGGCACCTCGCGGCGGCAGCGGTCGTCGGCTTCGGGGCAGCGGGGGTGGAAGGTGCAGCCCGAGGGCGGCTTCAGCGGGCTGGGCACCTCGCCCGCCTGGGCCTGACGGCGCCGGCGCGGGTCGCGGACATTGGGGATCGTATCCAGCAGAAGCCGCGTATAGGGATGGCGCGGATTGGCAAACAGCATCTCGGTCGGCGCCTGTTCGACGATCCGGCCCAGATACATCACCGCGATCCGGTCGGCCATGTGGCGCACCACGCTCATGTCATGGCTGATGAACAGATAGGTCAGCCCCATGCGGTCCTGCAATTCACGCATCAGGTTCAGGATCTGGGCCTGAACCGAAACATCCAGCGCCGAGGTCGGCTCATCACAGATCAGGAACTCGGGCTCCACCGCCAGCGCCCGCGCGATCGAGATGCGCTGCCGCTGGCCGCCGGAAAATTCGTGCGGGAACTTGCGGCCGTCGCCCGCCGCAAGGCCCACGGTCACCAGAAGCTCGGCCACGCGGGCAGCCACGCGATCTTCATCCCGCCAGCCGCTTTCGCGCAGGGGTTCGGCGATGATGTCGCGCACCCGCCAGCGCGGGTTCAGGCTGGCATAGGGATCCTGAAAGATCATCTGGGCGGTCATCGCGCCCCCTGCCCCGGCGCCAAAGCGGATATCGCCGGAACTGGGCGGCAGAAGGCCCGCCACCAGCTTGGCCACGGTGGACTTGCCGCAGCCGCTTTCGCCCACCAGCGCAAGGCAGGTGCCGCGCGGCACCGAAAAGCCCACGCCATCGACCGCGCGCAAAAGCTGCTTCGGCTTGCGCTCGACCACCCGGTTCAGCCAGGGGGCCGAGACGTCGAAGATGCGGTTCAGCCCGGAAACCTCAAGCGCCATCGCGGTCATGCCTCTTCCCTTTCCATCAGCCAGCAGGCGCAGGCGCCCTGCCCCGGTTTGCCGCGCATCTCGGGCCGGTCGGTCCGGCAGCGGGCCATCACATCGGGGCAGCGCGGGTTGAAGGCGCAGCCGGGCGGAATCGCATCCAGCCGCGGCATCGCGCCGTTGATCTGCATCAGCCGCGGCACCCTTGCCCCAAGCGCCGGGATCGAGCCCATCAGCCCCCGCGTATAGGGGTGCCCCGGACGGGCCAGCACCTGATCGACGGCCCCGATCTCCACCAGACGCCCGGCATACATCACCGCCACCCGGTCGGCGGTTTCGGCGATAACGCCCATGTCATGGGTCACCAGCATCACCGCCGTGCCGTGATCGTCGCAAAGCCGGCGCAGCAGCGCGGTGATCTGGGCCTGGATCGAGACATCCAGCGCCGTCGTCGGCTCATCGGCGATGATCAGCTTCGGCCGCGCGGCAAGGGCCAGCGCGATCACCACGCGCTGCCGCATCCCGCCGGAAAACTGGTGGGGGTAGTGGTCCACCCGTTCCGCCGGTGCCGGGATGCCCACCTCGGCCAGCAGTTCGATGGCACGGGCGCGGGCTTCGGTCCGGCCCAGCGGCAGGTGCAGGCGGATGGTCTCGGTCAGCTGCTGGCCCACGGTGAACAGCGGGTTCAGCGAGGTCAGCGGATCCTGAAAGATCGCCCCGATCTCACGCCCGCGGACCTTCTGCATTTCGCGTTCGGTCAGGCGGTCGATGCGCCGGCCGTTCAGCCAGACCTCGCCGCCGGCGATGTGGCCGGGGGGTTCCAGCAGGCCCTGCACCGCTAGGCCGGTCATCGACTTGCCGGCGCCGGATTCACCCACCACCCCCAGAATCTCGCCGGGGCGGATGGTCAGCGACACGTCCGACAGCGCCGTCACCGTGCCATGCCGGCCGGGGAAATCGACGCGCAGGCCGCGCACGTCCAGAACGGGGGGCTGATCGGTCATGGCTGCTCCTGATACAGGGGATAGCTGGGGGGGAAGATTTGGGCGACCGGGGGATGGCCCCAGGTGCGGTCGGGGTAGCGGGCGACCAGACGGTCGAACTGCGCCTGCGCGCGGGCCTGTGCGGCGGGCAGGTCCAGCCCCGCCACCTGACGGTCGCGCATGGCCAGGCGGCCATCGGTGAAGACCGCCTTCGTCACCTTGCCCGAGCCGCCGGCAACCAGCGTGGTGATCGGGTCGATGGCGGGGGTCATCACCGCATCATCCAGCGCGAAGACGGCGATATCGGCCCGCGCCCCGGGGACCAGCCGGCCCAGATCACCGCGCCCCAGCGCCCGCGCCCCGCCCAGCGTGGCGGCATCCCACAGATCGGCCGAGGATACGGCATCCACCCGCCCTTCGGCGATCCGCGCCGTCATCAGCCCGACCGAAAGGTTCATCAGCATGTCGGCGGGCGCGGTATCGGTGCCCATGGCGATGTTGATGCTCTTGGCCCGCAGCAAGGGGAACGACCGCAGCACCGATCCGAACCGGGCCGAGACCAGCGGGCAATGCACCACATGCACGCCGTGGGCGGCGTAATGGGCCAGATCGGTTTCGGTGGCGTTGGTGGCATGCGGCGCGATCAGCCGGTCGGACAGAAGGCCCAGCCGCGCCAGCCAGTCGGGCGCCGTGGTGCCGTGCAGGGCGCGGACGGCGGCCACCTCCATCTCGCCCTGCGCCATGTGCAGGCGCACCGGGCAATCCATCTCGCGCGCCATGTCCATGGTGCGGCGCAAGAGCGCCTCGGTGCAGGTTTCAACCCGGTCGGGCGCCAGCATGCCGCGCACCAGCCCGTCAAACCGGCCGTCCTGCGCCGCGATGAAGCCGGTGGCGGCCTTCAGCCCCGCCAGACCGCGCGGTTCGTCAAAGACCGCCTCAAGCTGCCCCGGCGCGGTGCAGACCATGCCGCCGGCGCGGTAGGCGGGCGACAGATAGACGCGCAGCCCCATGTCCCCCGCGGCATCGGCGGCGGCGGTGAATTCATCCGCCGTCTCGCCCCATTCGCGGTAGAACAGCGAGGCGATGGGCGCCGCCGTGGTGATGCCGTTCAGCAGCAGCTGCGCAAAGGCGAAGCGCTTCTGAAAGGCCAGATCCTCGGGCGGATACATCTCATAAGGCCCGCGGTCGACATAGCTTTGCGGCCAGACCCGCCCCTTGGCCCAACCCGGGCCGTGGTCGATGGCCAGAACCGTGGTATCCAGGTCCGACAACGCATCAAGGTCGATCAGGCCGGGTGAGATCAGGGCATTGCCAAGGTCGATCCGCCGCGCGGCCTCGCCCTCAAACCGCGGGCCGACATGCAGGATCGTGCCGCCCTCGATCACCACGACGCCATGGGGGATCAGGCAGTGCCGCCCGTCGCGGTGGCCCAGCACCCAGCGGGCGGTCAGGACGGTGCGGCCATCCGGCCGCGCGCCAAGGGCAAGGGCGGAAAGCGCGGTCATGGCATGGTCACGCCCGGCACAGCCAGCCGGCCCGCCCGCGCCACCACCCGGCCGCCTTTGACCACCAGCGGGCGCGGCGCCTCTTCCACCACGGCATGGGCCAGCGTCTGGCCCGCGACCAGCGTCAGGTCGGCGGCGGCACCCACGGCAATCTGATGGCCTTCGATGCCCATCGCCTCGGCCCCGCCGCGCGAGGCGACATCCAGCAGCAGCTCCAGTTCTTCATCCCGGCGCATCGAGTTCTTCATGCCGACGATCCGCGCGCGGTGCAGCATGTCGGGCTGGCCCCAGGGCCCCCAGGTGTCGCGGATGCCGTCGCAGCCCATGCCCACCTTGATCCCGGCCCGCCGCATCGCCTGAAGCGAGGGCACCTCGGCCGAGGGGTGGCCGGTGGTGAAGATGCGCACATCCTCACGCGCGACCTCATCCATCTGGCGGGCGACGCGGGCCGGATCATGGGCGCCAAGGGTGAAGCAATGCGACACGCCCACCAGCCCCTGCAACCCATGGGCGCGGGTGCGTTCCAGGATCAGGTCCAGCGTGAAGGCGCCCAACTCGCCATATTCGTGCAGGTGGATGTCGATGGGCTTGGCATGCTTCACCGCCAGCGCAAAGACCGCGTCCAGCGAACCCTTGGGGTCGCGGTCCATCGACGAAGGGTCCAGCCCGCCGACGATATCGGCCCCGGCCGCCAGAGCGCGGTCCAGCAGGTCATAGGTGCCGGGCCGCACCATCAGCCCCGATTGCGGGAAGGCGACGATCTGGATGTCGATGATGCCGCGCAGCGCGTCGCGGGTGGCCATCTTGCCTTCCAGAAGGCTCAGCCCGTGGTCGGTATCCACATCGACATGGCTGCGGATATGGCCGGCGCCGTTTTCGGCCAGCCGGATTGCGTGGCGCATCGACTGGCGATGCACGTCCAGGTCAAGGGGAATGCGGGAGTTCCGTTCGTTGTCGATCAGGTCCTGCAGGCTGCCGCCCTTGCGGCCGGTGTACCAGTCCATCCCCCAGGTGGTCTTGTCCAGATGGGTATGGGCATCGACCAGCGCGGGGATGGCGATATGGCCCGCGCCATCCTCGACCGTCGCGCCGGGGGCCTGCAGGCCCTGCCCGATGGCAGCGATGCGGCCGTCGCGGATCAGGATATCGGCCCGGTCGCCCCCCATGGGGCGGACGTTCAGCAGAAGAAGGTCGGACATGATCACCTCAGTTTCGGATTGAGCGCGTCGCGCAGCCAGTCACCCAGCAGGTTGACGGCGACGACCAGCAGGCACAGCTGCAGCACGGGGAACAGCACCACCCACCAGATGCCCGCGAAGAGGAACTGGTTGCCCAGCCGGATCAGCGTGCCAAGACTGGGCTGGCTGGCAGGCATGCCGATGCCAAGGAAGGACAGCGTCGCTTCGGTCAGGATCGCCATGCCGAAGTTCAGCGTGGCGGCGACAAGGATCGGCGTCAGGGTGTTGGGCAGGATGTGGCGGAACATGATGCGCCGGGCCGGCACCTTCAGCAGCCGCGCCGCCTGCACATAGTCCTTGCCCTTTTCCACCGAGGCCTGCGCGCGCACCGTGCGGGCATATTGCACCCAGGCCGACAGCACGATGGCCAGCACCAGCACCCCCCCTGCCCCGATGTCGCGCAGGGACGGTGGCAGCATCTGGCGCACCACGGCGCTGACAAGGATGGCGATCAGGATCGTCGGGATCGACAACAGGATATCGCCCACCCGCATCAGCGCATTGTCGATGATGCCGCCGTAATAGCCCGCCATCAGCCCCAGACCGATGCACACGATCAGCGACAAGACCACCGAGGCCAGCCCGATCATGATCGAGATGCGTGACCCATAGAGGATGGCCGACAGGATATCGCGGCCCTGCGTGTCGGTGCCAAGGATCCAGGGCCACTGGCCGCCCTCCATCCAGATCGGCGGGATTTCGGCGTTGATCAGCTGCAGTTCCGCCGGATCGAAGGGGTTCTGCGGCACATAAAGCGGGGCGGCGAAGGCGGCGACGATCAGGAAGACCAGAAGGAAAGCCGCCGCCATGGCCATCGGATGGCTGCGGAATGACCACCACAGATCCGAGGCGAAGAACCGTGCCAGCCGGTCCGAACGCGGAAGGGGGGCGGGGTTTTCGGTCATGCGGGCGGTCCTTGCGTCGGGAAGATCGGTCATGGGGGCCTCGGGTCAGACGCGGGCGGTGCGCAGGCGCGGGTCGATCAGCGCATAGGTGATATCGACCAGCGTGTTCAGCGCGACGAAGATGAACGAAACGATGCACAGATAGGCCGCCATCACCGGGATATCGACGAAAGTCACCGCCTGGATGAACAGCATCCCCATGCCCGGCCACTGGAACACCGTCTCGGTGATCAGGGCGAAGGCGATCAGCGAGCCCACGTTCATCGCCGTCATGGTGACGACCGGCATCAGGCAGTTGCGCAGCGCATGGCGATAGTGGACGCGCCAGGCGGGCACCCCCCGGGCGCGGGCGAATTTCACGAAGTCCGACCGCAGCACCTCAAGCATCTCGGCGCGCACCAGCCGCATGACCAGCGTGATCTGGTAGAAGGACAGCGCCACCGAAGGCAACACCAGCGCCGCGCGGCCCGAAGGCGTGAGCAACCCCGTCGTCCACCAGCCGATGCTGATCACCTCACCCCGGCCAAAGGCGGGCGCGACGTTCAGGATGACCGAGAAGACAAGGATCAAGAGGATGCCGATCACGAAACTGGGCAGGCTGACCCCGATGATCGACAGGAATTGCAGCCCCTCGGAATACCACCTGCCGCGGTGGATCGCCGTCAGCACCCCCAGGGGCACCCCCACCACAAGCGAGATGATCGTGGCCATCAGCACCAGCTCGATCGTCGCCGGGAAGCGTTCGGCAATCAGGCTCATCACTTCCTGCTGGTTGCGGTAGGACATGCCGAAATCGCCCTGCACCGCATTGGTAACGAACCGCGCATACTGCACCAGGAACGGATCGTTCAGCCCCAGATTTTCACGCAGTTCGTTGCGCTCGGCCTGGGTGGTCTGTTCGTTGACCATCAGCTGGATCGGGTCACCGACAAAGCGGAAGATCGAGAAGGCCAGAAGGGCGACGACCAGCATCACCATGGCGGCATTGAGCAGGCGCTTGATCAGAAAGACGATCACCGGGAAGCCTCCGTTGGAAAGGGGGCCGGGCATTGCCGCCCGGCCCGCGCCGCCTGATCAGTTGGAACCGGCCATCACGGTCAGCCAGTGCCGTCCCTTGTTGTCGGACTTCTGCACCACCGATTCCACCTTGTCCGAGGTGGCCCAGGCCATCGGCTGCTGATGGAAGGGCACCATGATCATGTTCTGGCGCACCAGACCCAGCGCTTCGGACTGCATGGCCAGCCGCTTTTCGCGGTCCATCTCGACCGAGGCCGATTTCACCAGCGCGTCGATCTCAGGATAGGACCAGCCGCCCCAGTTGAACACGCCCGAATTGTCGGACTTGCTGGCGAAGACCTGCAGAAGGATCGAATAGCTGTCCAGCATCGGCTCATTCGCCCAGCCAAAGCTGAACATGTCGGCCTCGCCGTTCGACTGCTTGATCTGCTGCACCGCATTCGGCCCGATCGACAGGACCGGCTTCAGCCCGACCCGCGTCAGCATCGAGACGATGGCGTTGCAGATCTCTTCTTCGTTGACCCAGACGTCATTGGCGCAGACCAGTTCGAATTCAAAGCCTTCGGCGCCCAGTTCCTTGATCGTCGCGGCGGCGGCATCGGGATCATAGGGCACCGGCACGTCCTGCGCCTCGGCATAGCCGGGGATCGCCGGGGCCACATAGGTGCCGGTGACCCGCGACTTGCCGCGCATCACCTTGTCGCGGATCAGGTTCAGGTCGATGGCCTGCGCCACCGCCTCGCGCATCTTCACATCGGCGAAGGCATTGGGTTTGCCGTTGGCCAGCGTGTCGCGCATGTTGAAGCCGAACATGATGGTGCGCAGCTCGTTGCCCTCCATCACCTTGACGCCCGGGGTCGCCTGAAGGCGCGGCAGGTCCTGCACCGGGGCGTTTTCGGTAAAGTCGATCTCGCCCGACAGAAGCGCCGCCACCCGCGTCGCCGCCGAGGCGATGGGCGTGAATTCGATGCGGTCGATGTTGTGCTTCTTTTCGTCCCACCAGTTCGGGTTCACCACCAGCACGGTCTTGCTGTCGGGCACCCGGCTTTCGACGATGAAGGGTCCGGTGCCGTTGGCGTTGAAGGTGGCATAGCCTTCGACCTTGTTGGTCACATCGGTCGGCTTTTCGGCATTGTTGGCCTTCAGCCAGCCCTGATCGAAGATATGAATGTTGGTCAGGTCGTTCAGCAGCAGCGGATAGGTGCCGTTGACCTCGATATCGACGGTGTAGTCATCGACCACTTTGGACGAGACATAGGCCGGCAGGTTGCCCTTCAGCGGCGAGGTCGGGTCGGACACCCGGGTCAGCGAGGCGACCACGTCTTCGGCGGTGAACTCGGCCCCGTCATGGAACTTGACGCCCTTGCGCAGGGTGAAGCGCCAGATGTTGCCGGGCAGAACCTCCCAGCTGGTGGCCAGCGCCGGCTCGATCTGCAGATCGGCGTTGTAGCGCACCAGGCCCTCATAGACATGGTTCAGGAAGGCCAGCGTGAAGGTCGAGCCGTAGGAATAGGGGTCCAGCGAGTTGATGTCGCGGGCCGCGCCCCAGCGCAGGGTATTGGCCGATCCGGCCGTGGCAAGACAGGCCAGCGCGGCGCCGGCCAGAAGGATTTTCCGCAGTTTCATCGTCGTTCCCTGTTGTTCGGCGACGGCGCGGCGGCGCTGTCGCGAGCTACGTCTTCGGCCCGCCCGGCCCTGCCCCCTGTCGGAAGGCCACCCCGGCGGCGCGGCATCTTTCTGCCGTGGATTGAGGATCGGCACTGCGGGCTAAATTGTCAACAATTTTGTGGCCCATCTTGAAGACAGAAGGTAAAGGCTTGCCGGCCAAGGAAAACTGCCCAGAAAACCGGCAGCCTGCCACCACAAACGGCAGCCCGAAAACCGCCCAAGCGCCCGGTATGGTGTGAATCGGCCCTGAAGGGCGGAACGGTTGGGGGGATGGCGCACCCGACAGGATACGAGCCAACAAGCGATGGCCGATGAATTGCCGTTCTGCCGGTGGTGTGTTGCAGAGTGTGGTGCAGAGTGCGTCCAAGGATGTCCGCGAGATCAATCACATGAAAGACCTGACCGTCCCTTCCCCGATCTTCCTCGAACCCTTCCTTAAGACCTGCGACCGGCTGAAACCCCAAGCCGCGACGCACCCCGGGGCGGAACCCACGTGGATGAGGACCTGAACCATCCGCGGCGCCGCGGCGCTGTGATCCATGGAATCACTCCAAACGCCATCAGGATATGGGCCGAACCGTTTCATCAGGAGGGCCGTCCGAACGGCTGATCAGGTGTGGCATATTGAATGCATGGCGCAAACGAACGGCAAGAGTTACCTCCTCTTTCGAACCCCGTGAAGCAGATTCCGCTATGCCTTCAAGGTCAAGAATGCCGGTTCCCGTTGCGATAATTGGCAGAACCGTCTTCACGGAAGGCAAGTATGATAGGGGGGGCAAAGAACAAGTCCGATGTCAATAAAATATTCCAGACCATCATAAAGGTTCGCTGCTTCAACGGTCTTTCTTTTCGCTCTTCTCAGGTGGAATATACGGAAGATAGATATAACACACGAAGTTCAGCCAGATTGCTGCGATCCCTATGCCGATTGCAGACAAAAACAGATTCCCGGCAGATCCATAATTCCCAGATATCAACAAGGCTGCCCCACAGCGCGGTTGGCCAGCGCAGTCGCCGTTCGATGAAGCAGCCATGAAATGGAGTGTACCAAGGGCAATCCAAATTGGATAGAACGCAAAGAACGCCACGGCAATGTACTTCAAGTTCATTGGAAGCGGACGTCTAGGCCTTTCGGGTTTGACCGTGAAGAAGAGGGTAAGACAAAGGACTGTCGTCAAGACATGCGATCCAAGGATGAGATACAGATATGTCTGCGGCCGGGTTGTGACAATTTGGGGGCCAAAGATGGAAAAATAAAGCCCGGTTAGAATATAGGCCTGAGCAGGCAGAACAAAAGCGTACCAGTTCAGGGATATTTTCCCTCTGAGCCTGGCAATGCAGTAATAAATGAAAACCGGAAAGCCAACGGTCGTCAGTAGCCCAGTGTTCTTTATGACGCTCACGAGTTCGTTCAAATCCATATCCATTCAAGCAAATCCAGAATAGGCACCAAACCGCCCTCACCGACACCGACGACCATTCCCGATCCTGCCTTCTCGCCAATGCCCTGACCGATCCCTGAGGGCATTCATCCCTGCCGGCGGCAACGTGGCTTTGCCCGTTTTCCTCTCATGTGCCCGCCGGGAAGGCGCTGCTCTTTTTCGTTCTGGCCACTATCGCGGCATTGCTGTCAAGCGCGGGAAGGCCGTGTCCCAAGGTAATACGATCCATAACTTCACATGAATTGACCTCTTGCCGAGGGTCCAGGGGACCAAGAGTCTCCTGGGGGGCAGGCGAAACTGATGTCTGGCTCGACCGCCTGCGCGAACTGGATGCCCCGGCGGGCGAGGAGGTTCTTGGCGGCACTTAACCGCACCGCAGCCGTTGCCATCAGGCACGCCTGCAACGCAAGCAGCGTTTCATTTCAGATGGTGGCGTTTTTTGCTCTGCACCTCGGCGATTGGCCGGCAGGTGGCGCACCCGACAGGATTCGAACCTGTGACCTCTGCCTTCGGAGGGCAGCACTCTATCCAGCTGAGCTACGGGTGCCTGATCCGCTCTATAAGCGCAGCCGGCGCAGGCCGCAATCCCTGATCGCCGGCGCTTTCGCCCTTCGCTTTGGCGTGGCGGACCCTAT
>JACZKR010000240.1 GCA_014859945.1 Paracoccaceae bacterium
GGACCGCGCCGGGGAACGGCTGGTCACCCATCCCGCCGCCACCACCGACCCGGCCGGCGTGGCGGGCGCGCGTCTGGTCCTGTTCGCCGTCAAGTCGGGCGATACCGAAGAGGCCGGCCGCACCATCGCCCCGCATCTGGCGCCCGACGCCATCGTCCTCAGCCTGCAGAACGGCATTTCCAACGCCGAAAGGCTGGCGGCGGTCGTGGGCCGCCCGGTGGTGCCGGTGGTGGTCTATGTCGCCACCGAACTGGCCGGGCCTGGCCATGTCATCCACCACGGGCGCGGCGAGCTGGTTCTGGGCGATGCCCCCGGCGCGGATGCGGCGGCGCAAATCCTTGCCGCCGCCGGCATCCCGGCCAGCGCCTCACCCGCCGCCGAAACCGCGCTATGGACGAAATTCGCCCTCAACTGCTGCTGGAACGCCGTCTCGGCCCTGACCGGCCGTCCCTATGGCGAGATCGGAGCCGACCCCGCGGCCCGCGCCCTGATGGCCGATGCGCTGGCCGAATGCCGGGCGGTCGCCGCCGCCTCGGGCATCGCCCTGCCGCCCGACCTTTGGCAGACCGTGCTGGCCATCGCCGACACCATGCCCGGCCAGATGTCCTCGACCGCGCAGGACCTGCGCCGCGGCCGCCCGACCGAGATCGACCACCTGAACGGCGAGGTTGCCCGCCGCGCCGCGTCCCTTGGCCTGACCGCCCCCGTCAACAACGCGCTCTGGACCCTGGTCCGGCTGGCCGCCCCGCCCGCCTAATCGCGCCGCTCGGCGAAGAAGGCCTTCAGCAGCGCCTCCGCCTCGGCCGCCGCGATCCCGTCATAGACCTCGGGCGCGTGGTGGCACTGCGGATGGCTGAAGACCCGCGCCCCCGCCGCCACCCCGCCCGACTTGGGGTCCGCCGCGCCATAGTAAAGCCGCCCGATCCGCGCGAAGGAAATCACCGCCGCGCACATCGGGCAGGGCTCCAGCGTCACATACAGGTCGTGCCCCGTCAGCCGCTCGCTGCCCTCGGCCGCGCAGGCCGCCCGGATCGCCAGCAC
>JACZKR010000241.1 GCA_014859945.1 Paracoccaceae bacterium
GGTATCACGTGTTGCAAGCAGCGTGACCCGGCCAGAGCACCGGGCCCCCTTGGTCTAGCGCGATTCCTTCTAAGGAACGGTTAATGCCGCAGGGCCAGTCGCAGGACCGTATCCACATCGGCGCTTGCCGCCAGACCGCCCGTCAGAACCTGATCCACCGGCAGCCATGCCGCCTCGGTCACGTCATCGGCAGGGGCGGGCCGGCCTGACAGGTAACGGCACAGGACCGCCGCCAGAAAGAAATGATGCTCCAGCCGCCCGGCGGCATCATGGCCGATGATGTCCAGCCCGGTCAGCAGGGCCAGCGGCCGGGCCACAACGCCGGTTTCTTCGCGCAGTTCGCGCGCGGCCGCGTCCAGTACGGTCTCTCCCGGCTCGACATGACCGCCCGGATAGCCCCAGAGCCCGGCATCCGGCGGGTTCCGGCGGCGGACCAGCAGTACATGCCCCGCACCGTCCAGCACCACCGCCAGCGCGGCGAGACGGGGATGGCCGGTCACAGCCCTTCGAATTCGCAAAGGGCATGCACGTCCATGCCCAGGGCCTCAAGCCGCTTGCGCCCGCCCAGATCGGGCAGATCGACCACGAAGGCGCAGCCCACCACCTGCGCGCCCAGCCGCTCGATCAGGCGGATGCCGGCCTCGGCGGTGCCGCCGGTGGCCAGCAGGTCATCGACCAGCAGCACCTTTTCGCCCGGCGCCATCGCGTCGTCATGCACCTCGACCACCGCCTCGCCGTATTCCAGCGTATAGGCTTGGCTGATCGTTGCGCCCGGCAACTTGCCCTTCTTGCGGATCGGCACGAAGCCGGTGGACAGCTGATGCGCCACCGCGCCGCCCAGGATGAAGCCCCGCGCCTCCAGCCCCACGACCTTGTCGATGCGCATGCCGGCATAGGGCGCCAGCAGCTGGTCCACGCACATGCGGAACCCGCGCGGATCGGCGAAAAGCGTGGTCACGTCGCGGAACAGGATTCCCTCATGCGGGAAATCCACGATGGTGCGGATATAGTCCTTCACCGTCTTCTTCATGGCGGTTCAGCCCCCCGGATAGTGGCGGCGCAGGGCCATGCGGTCCTGCCCCTCGATGCGGATGGTCTCATTGCTGTCCTGCGAGACGATCGAGCGGCCTTCGTAATAAGCGTTCTCGATGTCGTAGAGAAAGCCCAGACACTGGAACAACTCTTCCAGCACGACCGAACGCAGATCGTCCATCGTGATGTCGGATGAAATCAGGATCGAGGCTTCGGTGATATTGGCGTCGTCGTCCCACCACAGCCACATGAAGCCCACGCCGACCGGCTCTCCATCCGGCATCCGGGGAATGCCGCGGGTCGGCTGGCCTTCGCGCAGGCGGCTGCGGGTCACCAGAATGTCGGCACCGCTGCGCCGATCGTCGCGCACCAGACGCAGCGCCCCGCCCGCAGCGCGGTTGATCTCGGCAATGGCACGGTCAAGCTCACGGTCAACCGCGCGGGCCAGTTCGGGCGGATAGCCCTTGTCGGCCGGGCGCAGCGCCACGCTGACCCGCTGCTTGTTCCAGCGCACGAAGGGAATGTCGCATTTGCCGCCGGGCGCCGCGCCGCAGGTGATCAGGCGATAGAACTGATCATCCGACAGCCGGCCTGAGGAAGCCACGCCATCCTGCGCCGCCACCGGCAGCGCCAGACCAAGGGCGAGGAGCAGGGAAATGACACCGCGCATCCGGGGCAACCTCACAGCACGCGGCCCGCGACGACCGACAACTGCGCCACCAGTTCGGGGTCGCGCAGGGCGGGGGCCGTCATCACCGCATGGTCCAGCGCACGGTCGCAGCCGTGCGGGCAGGGCGCGCGGCCCGCACCCAGCAGCGCCGGCAGCCCCGCCACCAGCGCACGGGCGTGGCCGGCATTGGCGTTCAGCGTGGCGATCACCTGCGCCACATCCACCGCGCCATGGTCCTGATGCCAGCAGTCATAATCGGTGACCATGGCCACGCTTGCATAGCAAAGCTCGGCCTCGCGGGCGAGTTTCGCCTCGGGCATGCCGGTCATGCCGATCACATCGGCGCCCCAGCTGCGGTACAGCCGGCTTTCGGCCAGCGTCGAAAACTGCGGCCCTTCCATCGCCAGATAGGTGGCACCCTGATGCACCGTCACGCCGGCCTTGCGCGCAGCCCCGGCGGCGGCGGCGCCCAGGCGCGGGCAGGTCGGATGGGCCAGGCTGACATGGGCCACGCAGCCCGGCCCGAAAAAGCTTTTGTCGCGGGCGAAGGTGCGGTCGATATACTGGTCCACGTTCACGAAATCGCCCGGGCGGAAATCGCTGCGCAGGCTGCCCACCGCCGAGACCGCCACCACATCGGTGCAGCCCAGCGACTTCAGCGCATGGATATTCGCGCGGTAAGGCACCGATGAGGGGCTGTGCACATGCCCCCGCCCGTGACGTGGCAGGAAGGCCATCGGCACGCCGTCCAGCCGGCCCACCAGCACCTCATCCGAGGGCTTGCCCCAGGGCGTCCTGACCTTGACCCAGGACGCGCCCTCCAGCCCCTCGATCTGGTAGACGCCCGAGCCTCCGATGACGCCGATCATGGTCTGCATGGGTCGTCCTTCTCGCAGGTGCAGCAGAAGATTAGGCGAGGGGGCGGGGAAGGGGAAGGGGGCTTGGCTGGCCCCCGTCAGTCCGGCCGTGTCATCTGCACCAGGTCGCGGACCACCGCATAATCGCGGTAGCCCAGCCGGCCGACCGGGTGAAAGCGGGTCACGTCGAACCGGCCATCGACGATGCAGTCGTCGCGCAGGTGGATGCCCGTGACCTCTCCCACGACCAGCGTGTTGTGGCCGCCCTTCAGTTCGACCACCTGCAGCACCCGGCATTCCAGCGTGGCCGGCGCCCCGGCGACGCGCGGGCAGTCGATGGTGCTGCATTCGGCCTTGGCGACGCCCGCCAGCGCGAATTCATCCACCCCCCGCGCGACCTTGGCCGAGGTGGCGTTCATCGCCGCCATCGCCGCCTCTTCCACCACGTTCATCGCGAAAACCCCGGTCTCGCGTGCATTCGCCACCGTGTCGCGCGGGTCGCCCGAAAAGATCACCTGTGGCGGCGCGTAAGAGACAAGGTTGAAGAAGGAATAGGGTGCAAGGTTGTCGCCCGCGCTGCTGCGTGTCGAAATCCAGCCGATCGGCCGGGGCGCGACCAGCGCCGGCAAGGGGTTGTGCGGCAGGGGGTGGCCATCGGCCGGGCGGTAGAACATGGCACCTCCTTCGGGCATTTGATCCTGAGGTATCCGCATGTTACGCGCGTTGCCAGATGATTCCCGGAGGCGCCGTCCTTGTATCAGCTGGAAGAAGAGACCGAGGCAGACTGGTGGGAGGTAGAGGCGCTTTATGACCTCTGCTTCGCGCCGGGCCGCACCGCCTTGTCCAGCTACCGGCTGCGCGACGGGGTGCCCACGGTGGCGGCGCTTTGCCTGATCCTGCGCGATGATGACGGCACGCTGGCCGCCGCCATCCGCTATTGGCCGGCTGAGGTGGGCGGGCAGGATGTGCTGCTTCTGGGTCCCGTCGCCGTTCACCCGACCCGTCAGGGCGAAGGTCTGGGCGGGCTTCTGATCAACGAAAGCCTGGCCGAGGCCCGCCGTCTGGGGTGGGAGCGGGTGATGCTGGTGGGCGACGCGCCCTATTACCGCCGCTTCGGTTTTCAGAAGCTCGAGGGCGTGCTGATGCCGCCGCCCACCAACCCCGACCGCGTTCTGGGGCTGGAGCTGAAGAAGGGCGCCTGGCAGGGCGTGACGGGGCAGGTGACGAAGGCGACGGGAAGTCTTGCCTGAACCCCGGTTCACCCCCACATTCGGGGGATGAACACCCTGCCCGCGTTGCCCGCGCCCGACCTTGACCGCGAGATTGCCGATCTGGCCCGCGCCCTGCGCCGGGCCAACGGGCCGCTGATGACGCTGGTCAACAAACTGGGCGGCGGGATCGAAAAGCAGCTTGCCCTTGTCCCCGCCCGTTTCCGCACTGAGGTGGAGCGGGTGACCGAGGCCGCCCTGCGCGCGGCCTTCGGG
>JACZKR010000242.1 GCA_014859945.1 Paracoccaceae bacterium
GACGGCCCGAACCGCAGCCACAAGGACCGCGCCATATCGGTCAGCACCGCCGCCCCCGACGCTTCATAAAGCGCGAAGTGGAAGGCGTGGTTCGACTGCAGATAGGCCGGAATGTCGCCGGCGCGGATCGCCGCGTTCACCTGATCGTCAATCGCCACCAGCCGGCCGATCAGTTCGGGCGTCAGCCGTTCGGCGGCCAGTTCGGCCAGCTTCGGTTCAATCGTCAGCCGCGCGAAGGCCAGCTGCTCCAGCGTCGAGGCGTTCAGCCGCGGCACCGTCACCCTCCGGTTGCCCTGCGGCAGAAGGGCGCCTTCGGCCGTAAGCCGGCGGATCGCCTCGCGCACCGGGGTCATGCCGGCGTCCAGATCGCCGACCAGCCCCTGAATGGTCACCGGCTGCCCGGGTTCAAGATGGCCGAAAAGCACCATGTCGCGAAGCCGCGCATAGGTCAGCTCATGGCTGGGTATCTTGCGGTCTTCGGCGTTCATCGGCTCTCTCGTCAAGGACTGGCTAGAGTTACGCCGGGCGCGCGCCCCATTGCAAGCCCGCCCGGACCGGCCGCGCCAACGCCCCGCCGCAGCGTGGCAGGGGCGCTGCCCCTCGGGCCGTGCCGGCCCTCACCCCGGGATATTTTCCGAGAGAGGATGAACAAGGGGCGCATAGGCGAAGCGGGGGAAATCGGCGCTCCACCCCTGCCCCGTCAGGTCATGGGCGAACATGCCCAGGAAGGCGCCGGTGAAGCTGGCATGTTCACCCAGCCCGCCCTCGTCCGAGATGACCGAGGCATCCAGCGCCGCGCCCAGCGGCAGCCATCCCCCGCCGCCCGTCCGCCAGAAAAAGCGCAGCACGGGGCCGGCGATTTCGGCCGCCAGATCGACGGGGCCATCGGGCAGCGCCACGGGGGGCGACAGCACCAGCGCCTCGGTCACATCGCCGGGGCATGAGACAATGCGCAGGCAGCGGCCCAAGGCCGGGTCAAGGGTGACTAGCGCCGCGTGGAACTTGTGTCGGTTGTAATAGCTGATCAGCCCCGCCGCCTGCTGCCAGCCCAGCGGGTCGGCCAGCACCGTGCATTCGGCGCGGCAGCGGGATTCGTCCTGCCGCCGCGCGACCAGCGCCTGTTCGAACCAAGACCCCGGGCTTTCGCGGCCGAAAAGCCGCAGCGCGCTGCCGGTCAGGCCGAAGATGCGCTGCGGATCGGGTGTGCGCAGCCATTGGAAATCGGCCGGCAGGTCAGGCCCGTCAAAGCGGTATTCCACCGCGCCGGGCAGCGCCTGCACCGCGTCCAGCGGCAGATCCAGCGGCGGCACCAGCCCGCCGGATTTCAGGTAAAGCCAGCCGTCGTCGCGCCATTCCACCTCGGCCAGACCGGTTTCGCGCCCGGTGGCGCAGAAAAGCCCCCGTGGCCCCTGCACCGGGCGGCCGCAGAGAAAGCTGTGCCAGTGCCGCCCGTCATGGCCCTCGACATACTGGCCATGGCCCACCCGCTGCAGCGGGCTGTCGGGGGCGAAACGCGCGGTCATCAGGTGCTTTTGCGGATGGGTCTCATACGGCCCCCTGATGTCGCGCGACCGCGCCATTGTCACCGCATGGTCATAGCCGGTGCCGCCCTCGGCCGTGGTCAGGTAGTACCAGCCGCCCCGGCGGAACAGGTGCGGCGCCTCGGTCAGCCCCAGGTCGGTGCCGGGGTAGATCGTTGTCACCGGCCCGGTCAGCCCGGTTTCAGGATGCCATTCCTGCAGCTCGATCCCGTCAAAGCGGTCATGGGCGGGGTTCACGCCCGACCCGGCCTCCCGGTGGTTCCAGCGCAGGTTGAGGAACCATTTCCGCCCGTCCGCGTCATGAAACAGCGAGGGGTCGAAGCCCGAGGAATTCACATAGACCGGGTCCGACCAGTCGCCGTCGATCGTCTCACAGGTGGCGATGTAGTTATGCGCATCCTTGAACGCGCCCGAGAGACGTTTGACATCGGTATAGACCAGCCAGAACCGCCCGTCGGCATGCGACAGGCAGGGCGCCCAGATGCCGCAGCTGTCGGGGTTGCCGCGCATGTCCAGCTGCGCTGCCCGCCGCAGGGGCCGCGCCACCAGCCGCCAGTTCACCAGATCGCGCGAGTGGTAGATCGCGACGCCCGGATACCATTCGAAGGTCGAGGTGGCGATGTAGTAATCCTCGCCCACCCTGCAAAAGCTGGGGTCGGGGTTGAAGCCCCGCAGGACCGGGTTCTGCGCCATGCCGATGCTCCGCTATCGGGGCCGGGGGCGGACCGCCCCCGGCGGTATTGTCAGGCCAGAAGCGCCCGCGCCTCATCCAGCCCCAGCGCGGCGGGGCGGGTGCAGGTGGTGGTCAGCGTGACGAACTGCCCCGTCTCGCCCGATTTCAGGCAGGCAGTCATCACATCGACACCGTGCAGCGCCCGGTCCAGCGAGCAGCGCGCATCGCGCCCCGCCACCAGCGCCGCCACCATGTCGGCCAGTCCGGCGGTGCGGTAATTGGCCAGATCGCGGCCGTTGTGGTGCTGGTTCACCTTGCCGAAGGGGTGATCCCATGGCGCCACCGTGGTCAGGCTGCCGTCGCGCCCGCCGATTTCCACCGTGCCGCCGAAGAAGTTGGGGTCGGGGACGTAAAGCGTGCCCTCGGTGCCGTAAAGCTCGAAATGGTTGCGCTTGTGGTGCCAGACATCCCAGCTGGTCGAGAGGTTGATCGTGGCGCCCGAGTGGAACTCCAGCAGCGCATGGATGTTGGTGGGGGTCTTGACCGGAACCTTCTCACCGTTGCGGGGGCCGTTGGCGATGGTGCGCTCGGCCGTGGCGGAAGAGGTCAGCGCCCCCACCCGCCGCACCGGGCCAAGGAGGTTGATCAGGTTGGCGACGTAATAGGGCCCAAGGTCCAGCATCGGCCCGGCGCCCGGCAGGAAGAAGAAGTCGGGGCTGGGGTGCCAATGCTCCATCCCGTGGTTGAGGACCGCCGCGCAACCCGCTGTGATCCTTCCGACTTTCCCTTCGTCGATCAGGGCGCGGGCCTGCTGGTGGGCGCCGCCCAGGAAGGTATCGGGCGCGCAGCCCACGGCAAGGCCCCTGCCGCTGGCAAGGGCGCGCAACTCTTCGCCTTCTTCCAGCGTCAGGACCAGCGGCTTTTCGGAATAGGCATGCTTGCCGGCCTGAAGGATGCGCTTCGTCACCGAAAAATGGGCGTCGGGGATCGTCAGGTTGATCACCACGTCCACGTCCTTGTTGGCCAGAAGGTCATCGACCGACTGCGCCTTTACCCCGAACTCGGCCGCGCGCGCCTCGGCCGCTGCCATGTTCATGTCGGCGACGGCGCGCACCTCAAGCCCCTTGAAGGCGGGGGCCAGCCGCAGATAGGCGGCCGAGATATTGCCGCAGCCGATGATGCCGATGCCAAGATTGGCCATGTTCAGAACCCTTTCGCGGAAGCGATCGAGCGCGTGGCAAAGCGCGCGTGATCCTTGGGATTGTCGTGTTCCATGATGAAGTGGCGGCAACCCACGGCGCGCAGGGCCGCCATGATCGCCGGCCAGTCCACCGTGCCGTGGCCCACATCGGCCCAGCCGTCTTCATCGGCGTTCTCGCCCTTCGGCGCGATGTCCTTGACATGCGCGGCGGTGATGCGGCTGGCATAGCGGCTGATCCAGGCCAGGGGGTCGGCCCCGCCCCGGATCACCCAGGCCACGTCGATCTCCCATTCCAGACCCGGGCCGCCGGCGAAAATCTCATCCTGCGGCAGGGTGCCTTCGGGGGTGGCGCCGAATTCGAAATCGTGGTTGTGCCAGCCAAAGCCCAGCCCGGCGGCACGATAGGGCGCCGCCGCCGCCTCAAGCCGGGCACCGAAGGCCCGCCAGCCGGCGCTGCTGGTGGGGCGGTCGTCGGGCATGATGTAGGGGCAATAGATCCGCTCGATCTTCAGGGCGCGGGCGATGCCCAGCACCTTTTCCACCTCGCCCTCCAGCATGGCCAGGCTGAAATGGCCGGTGGGCATAGTCAGCCCGGTGGCGGCAAGGCCCGCAGCGGTGGCGGCGACCGCCGCATCATCGGCATAAAGCGCGCCATAGCCTTCGACCGCGCCATAACCCGCCTTCGACAGCATCTCGAACGTGGCCGACATCGGCGGGAAGTTGCGGGAGGAGTAAAGCTGATAGCTGAACATCGGTTGTCCTTTCAGGAGGCGCCGTAAGTGGCGGAATGAAGGTCGCGCAGGGTAAAGCGCGGCATGGGTCCGGGCTGGGCCGGGGTGAAGGTCAGGGTCGCGGGGCGGCCGGGCAGCAGGGCAAAGGCGTTGTCGCTGAACCGGCCGGGGCAATCGGCCTCGACCGCCACGAAATGCGCCAAAGCGGCGGCGTTCAGCGCGATCTGCCAGCCACCGGCGGTTTCGGTGACGCGGTGGGTCAGCCGGGGGGCAAGCAGGTCATAGGCCTTGTGCGGCCGGGGGGCGAAGATGTCCTGCGCGGCAGTGCCGTCATCGCCCTGCCAGTCGAAGTACAGCATCTCATCGGCGGCCAGCGCGCCGGCACCAATGGTCAGCAGCGTCTGCGCCGGCGCCTCCAGCCGCGCCGAAGCCTCGGCCAGGGGGCGCAACTGCCCCGCCATGTTCACCGCCATGGCCTGCAGGGAAAGCGCCACCGCGCCGGGCCGGTCATTCACGCCGACCAGCCGGATTTCCCCGCCCCCGGGCACGGCAGCCACCAGAACCGGCTGGTAAAAGCCGCGCGCCATGTGGTGCAGCAGCTTCCAGTTGCCGCCGTGATCCAGGCTTGACCAGGAGCAGACCGGCCAGGTGTCGTTCAGCTGCCAGTAAAGCGTGCCCATGCAGTGCGGCTTCAGGCTGCGCCAATGGGTGACGGCGGTCTTGATCGCCAGCCCCTGCTGCACCTGCGACAGATAGACGAAATTGCCGAAGCCTTCGGGAAAGCGGAAATAGCGGAACATCGTCTCGGCAATCCGGGCATTGCCGCCGGCGTTCTTCTGGTGGCTTTCCATGACCGGGGCGGCGATGTTCATGTCTTGCGGCCCGGCAAAGCGGCGGATCGCCAGAAGCGAGGGGTAGGACTGGAACCCGAATTCCGAACAGAACCGCGGCGAGACATCGCGGTAATGGTCGAAATCGCGGCCCTCGTGCCAGACCGACCAGAAATGCATGTCGCCCGAGCGGTCATCGTGCCAGGCATCGCCAAAGGCCATCGGCCCGGGGCTGGGGGATGAGGGCCACCAGTTGGGGTCGGGCAGGGTCTGGTGCAGCGCGGTCTCGACGGTGCGGTTCAGCCGGTCATAGCTGACCAGATAACGGTCGCGGTCGCGGCGGCTTTCCTCGAACCAGCCCAGGGCGCCGATCAGTTCATTGTCGCCGCACCACAGCGCAAGGCAGGCATGGTGGTTCAGCCGCGCCACGACGTCGCGCACCTCGGCATCGACTTCGGCCAGAAAATCGGGGGTCGAAGGATAAAGGTGGCAGGCGAACATGAAGTCCTGCCAGACCATCAGCCCCATCTCGTCGCAGAGGTCATAGAACCAGTCCGGCTCATACCGCCCGCCGCCCCAGATGCGGATCATGTTCATATGGGCATCCACCGCCGATTGCAGCAGATCGCGCACGTTTTCGCGGCTTATACGACCGTGCAAGGCATCGGCGGGAATCCAATTGGCGCCCCTGGCAAAGACATCGCGCCCGTTGACGCGGAAGCCGAAGCTGCGGCCGGCGCTGTCAGGCTGACTGATCAGCCGCAGGTCGCGCAACCCGATGCGGCAGGTCTCGGACACATCGCCCATGGTCAGCGTCAGGTCATGCAGCACCTGCGCGCCTTGCCCTGCCGGCCACCACAGAACCGGGTCGGGCACGGCCAGTTCCAGCCGTGCGACGCCGGCAATCACCTGCGCCTTTTGCGATACGCCACAAAGGCTTACGGTAACTTCCTCACCTTCCGCATGAACCTGCAGCTCCACCCGCGCCAGCCCCGGTTCATGCCGCTGCGTCACAATCACGTCGCGGATTCGGGGGCGCTTCGGCTCCAGCCGCACGCCGCCCCAGATGCCGAAGGGGGCAAGGGCGATGTTCCAGTCCCAGCCGAAATCGGCCTGCGGCTTGCGCAGCATGTTGCCGTTAGGCAGCGGGCAGTTCGGCGCGTGATAGGGCACAGGAAAGGGCTGGGCCGCCTGCAGCGCCGCCGCTTCGCGCAGGACGGCGCGGAAGGTCACGGCAATCTCGTTCCCGCCGGCCCGCAGCGCGCCCGACACATCCACCCGCCAGCGCCGGTGGGCATTGGCGGCGCGCAGCACCTGAACCCCGTTCAGCGTGACGGTCGCCAGCGTGTCCAGCCCCTCAAGGCACAGCTCCGCCGGGCTGCCGTCATGGGTGAAGCTGCGCGAGATCGTCCAGTCGCGGTCGCAGATCCAGCGCAGGCCGTATTCGTTGCGGCCATGATAGGGGTCGGGGATCGCGCCCGCATCCCGCAGCGCGCTGATCCCGTCCCCGGGCACCATCATGGCAATGCGGTGCTGTCCGCTTTCATCCGAAAGCGCCCAGACCCCTGCAAGATCAAGCATTACCTTAGACCCGCTCTTCCGTTCCCGCGTCAAAGACCGAGGCGTGGCGGATATCCACCCTCAGATGCACTTCCTGTCCCGCGCGTGGCCGTTTCTCGACCGGCACGCGCACCGAAACCGGCTGACCGCCCGCCTTCAGCCAGACCAGACTGTCGGCGCCCATCGGCTCATCAATCTCGACCGTGGCGGGCAGGGTCAGGCCGGGCTCAGCCGTGTCCTGCATGACCAGATGTTCAGGGCGCAGGCCAAGGATGGCCTTGTCACGCTGGCCCGGCGCGCCCTCATACCCCTCCAGCCCGATGCGGTTGCCGGCAAATTCGAAGGCGCGGCCCCCGTCCACCGTCTTGCCCGGCAGAAAGTTCATCGAGGGGCTGCCGATGAAGCCCGCGACGAACAGGTTGGCCGGCCGGTTGTAGATTTCCTGCGGCGCCGCCAGTTGTTGGATGATGCCGCCGCGCATGACGGCGATGCGGTCGGCCAGGGTCAGCGCCTCGATCTGGTCATGGGTCACATAGACCATGGTGTTGTTCAGCCGCGAATGCAGGCGCTTGATTTCCACCCGCAACTCGCTGCGCAGCTTGGCGTCAAGGTTCGACAGGGGCTCGTCGAACAGGAAGACATCGACATCGCGCACCAGCGCCCGGCCGATGGCCACCCGCTGCCGCTGCCCGCCCGAAAGGGCTGCCGGCTTGCGGTCCAGAAGCGGGCCGATCTGCAGGATTTCGGCGGCGCGCGCGACGCGCTTTTCAATCTCGTCCCGGGGCATCCGGGCGTTCTTCAGCCCGAAGGACAGGTTTCCGCGCACCGTCATCTGGGGGTAAAGCGCATAGGACTGGAAGACCATGCCGATCCCGCGTTCGCTGGGTTCGGCCCAGGTCACGTTCTTGCCCTTGATCCAGATTTCGCCGTCAGACGGCTCCAAGAGGCCCGCAAGGCAGTTCAGCAGCGTGGACTTCCCGCAGCCCGACGGCCCCAGAAGCACGATGAATTCGCCTTCCGCCACATCGAGGTTCATGGTCTTCAGCACCGAGACGGCGCCGAAATTCAGTGTCAAATCCTTGACTTGGATCGAGTGGGTCATGCGTCAGCCTTTCACGGCACCGGCGGCGATGCCGCGGACGAAGAGTTTGCCGGAGATGAAATAGATGGTCAGGGGAACAAGGCCGGTCAGCAGCGTGGCCGCCATGTTGACGTTGTATTCCTTCACGCCCTGCACCGAGTTGACGATGTTGTTCAGCTGAACCGTCATCGGATAAAGCTCGGGCTTGGTGTAGACGACGCCGAAGAGGAAGTCGTTCCAGATGCCCGTCACCTGCAGGATCACCGCGACGACGAAGATCGGCAGCGACATCGGCAGCATGATGCGGAAATAGATGCCCCAGAACCCTGCCCCATCGACCCGCGCGGCCTTGAACAGCTCTTCCGGAATCGAGGAAAAGTAGTTGCGGAAGAGCAGCGTCAGGATCGGCATGCCGAAGATCGTATGCACGATCACAAGGCCCGAGAGTGACCCGTAAAGCCCGATTTCGCGCAAGAGGATCACGATGGGATACAGCATCACCTGATAGGGAATGAAGGACCCGAAGATCAGGATCGTGAAGAAGACCTCGGATCCTTTGAACTTCCAGTTGATCAGCGCATAGCCGTTCACCGAGGCGACCGCGATCGACAGGATCACCGAAGGGATCAGGATGCGGACCGAGTTCCAGAAGCCGCGGCTGAGACCGTCGCAGTTCAGGCCGGTGCAGGCCTCGGCCCAGGCCTTGACCCAGGGCTGGAAGGTGATCTCGACCGGCGGGGAGAAGATGCTGCCCATGCGGATTTCGGGCATGCCCTTCAGCGAGGTCATCACCATGACCCACAGCGGCAGGATGTAATACAGGCTCACGATCAGCAGCGTGCCGTAGATCATGATGTTACGGCCCGACAGGCGGCGGCGCGGCCGCGGCCCGCTCGGAATGGCGGTTGCGGTCAGGTCAGCCACGTTTCTTGCCTCCGAATTCCAGATAGGCCCAGGGGATCAGCACGATCAGCACCGACAGCAGCATCATCGACGAGGCGGCAAAGCCCTGACCCAGGTTCTGCGCCTGGAACATGTAGTCATAGACATACATTGCCGGCACCTGGCTGGCCGTGCCCGGCCCGCCCGAGGTCTGGGCGACGACAAGGTCGTAAAGCTTGATGATGCCACTGGCGACGATGACCAGCGTGGTCACGAAGACCGGGCGCATCATCGGGATCACGACGAAGAGATAGGTCTTCCACCGCGGGATGCCGTCAACGCGGGCGGCCTTCCAGATGTCGTCGTCGATGCCGCGGAGGCCTGCCAGCATAATGCACATGACAAAGCCCGTGCCCTGCCACAGCCCGGCGATCAGCAGGCCGTAAAGCACCACATCGGGGTTGTTCAGCGGGTCAAAGGTGAAACCGTCCCAGCCCAGCGAACGCACGATGTGCTGGATGCCGAATTCGGGGTTCAGGATCCATTGCCAGACAAGCCCCGTCACGATGAACGACAGCGCGAAAGGGTAAAGCATGATGGTGCGGAAGGTGTCTTCGAACCGGATCTTCTGGTCCATCAGCACCGCCAGCAGGAAACCGATGGCGATCGTAAAGACCAGCGCCAGAATGCCATAGATCATCAAGTTCTGGATCGAGGTCAGCCAGCGGCTGTTCGACCACAGCCGTTCATACTGATCGAAGCCGATAAAACTGTTGCGCGGCAGCAGCTTGGAGTTGGTGAACGAATAAAGCACCGTCCAGGCCGTGCCCCCGAGAAAGACGACCAGTGCCGTCGTCACCATCGGGATCGCCGCGATCTTGGCATTCAGGTTGCGCATCAGCCGCGCCCCCAGCGTGTTTCCGGCCATCCGGCCACCTCCCTTGCCCATGGGTGTGAAAAGGGCCGCCCGCGGTGGGGCGGCCCGGGTCAGACAGGTGCCGTCAGAGGCCCGACTTCAGGATTTCCACCCATTTGGCATGGGCATCCTCGGCCGACATCGCGTCGGATTTCCAGAACTCGACCATCAGGTCTTCGGCCTGCTTCTGGACGTCCGGGCTCCAGTTCATGTCGCCCGAGGGCACGATGTTGCCGGTGGCGAGGATTTCGAGACCCTTCTTCATGCAGTCGTTGGCGGCCGAAAGATCGACGTCGCCACGGATCGGCAGCGAGCCCTTCTTCAGGTTGAAGGCCACCTGCACCTCGGGGCTGACCAGAAGGGCGGCCAGACGCTTCTGCGCGGCTTCCTTCTCAGGATCGTCCAGCTTCGGGAAGTAGAAGGCGTCGCCGCCGGTCGAGATGTATTCGTTCAGGCCCAGACCCGGAAGGCAGGTATAGTCCTTGCCGGCCACTTCGCCCGCGACCTGGAATTCGCCCTGCGCCCAGTCGCCCATGATCTGGCCGCCGGCCTGATCGGTGATGACAAGGCTTGTCGCCTGGTTCCAGTCCTGAACGTTGGACTTCGCCGCCAGCTTGCGGGCATCCGCCGCTGCCTTGAAGACGGCCGCATATTCCGGGCCGGCCGCGACATCCATGTTCTTGTCGATGTTCACCGCTTTCCAGGCATCAAGCCCGGCAACCGCGATCTGCATGGCGCCGAAGGCGAGGTTCGACTGCCAGGGCTGGTTGCCAAGCGCCAGCGGAATCTTGCCCGCGGCTTCCAGCTGCGGCGCGGTAGCGACGAATTCATTCCAGTTGGTCGGCACCGGAATGCCGGCATCCTCATAGGCCTTGTTAGAAAGCCACAGCCATTCGGGCGAGTGGATGTTCACCGGGGCGCAGTAGATGCGGCCGTCAACGGTGCAGGCATCCAGAAGCGACGGCGGATAGACCTTGTCCTTCCAGCCCTCGGCCTCGGCCACATCGGTCAGGTCCAGCATCAGCCCGGCCTCGACCAGTTCCAGCGCCTGCTGGCCGTGGTTGAACTGGGTCGCCCCCATCGGGTCGCCGCCGGTGATGCGGCTGATCATGATCGGACGCGCCGTGCCGCCGCCGCCGGCGATGGCGCCGTCAACCCACTTGTCGCCCGAGGCGTCGAAGGCCTTGGCCAGCTCGGCCACCGCAGCCGCTTCGCCACCCGAGGTCCACCAGTGGGTTACCTCAAGTTCGGTCGCCCAGCCGGCCGAAGGCATCGCCGCCGACGCAAGAAGCGCCGCAGCCAGTTTCCAGTTCTTCATGTGGTTCCTCCCGGTTCTAAAACGTTATAGGTGGAAACTATATCGTTATAGATTCGTCAAGCAAGCATTCTTTTCCCTTGTCGCCGCCCGCAAATCTGCGCCTTATTGGGCTTGGTGGCGCGCGCGGAAAGCGGTGGAATCGCTTGCAGAATCACCGGCGGCAACGGAACGGGCGCCCGGAAACCGGCCGCCCTGCCCGCCGGAAAAAGACGAATCAGCCGGATGAACCGGCCAGGGAGGACGGGATGAGCGACAGCACGCAGGGCACGCCGCATGGCGAGCGTCCGACGCTCAAGACCATCGCGGGCGAGACGGGCCTTGCGGTGGCCACCGTCAGCCGTGCGCTGAAGGATGCCCCCGACATCGGCGAGGAAACCAAGAAGCGCGTCCGCGCCGTCGCCCAGCGGCTGGGATACCGGCCGAACCGCGCCGGCGTCCGCCTGCGCACCGGCAAGACCAACGTGATCGCGCTGATCCTTTCGACCGAAGCCGACATGATGAACCACACCTCGCGGCTGATCTATTCCATCGCCAATGCGCTGCGCGGCACGGCCTATCATCTGGTGGTGATGCCCTATTTCCCCGATCAGGACCCGATGGACCCGGTGCGCTATGTGGTGGAAACCGAAAGCGCCGACGGCATCATCCTGAACCAGACCCGGCCCGGCGATCCGCGGGTGCGCTACATGACCGAGCAGGGCTTTCCCTTCGCCACCCATGGCCGGACGGGTGAGGATGCCGGACATCCGTTCTTCGACTTCGACAACGAAACCTTCGCCCGCATCGCGGTGCGCGCGCTGGTGCGCCGGGGCCGCAAGCGGCTGTATCTGATCCCGCCGCCCGGCAACCAGAACTACTCGCTGCACATGCGCGCGGGCTTCATCGCCGAGGCCGAGGCACAGGGCGTGGTCTGCGAGATTGCAGAAGGCTACACCTCGGACAGCGGCGCCGACACGGTCGAGGCCGCGGTCACCGCACGCTTTGCCCGGTTGCCGGCGCCTGACGGCATCCTCTCGGGCTCGACCAACGCGGCGATGGCCGCCGTTACCGGGGCCGAGCGGCAGGGCTATGACATCGGCCCGGATTTCGATCTGGTGGCGAAAGAGGCGATCCGCTTCCTGAAACGCTTCCGCCCCGAGATCATCGTCGTCCACGAAGACGTGGGCCGCGCCGGCGATTTTCTGGCGCGCGCGCTGATCTCGGCGATCGAACGGCCGGAAAGCGATATTTGTCAGGGGCTTGACGTGCCCCACGAACTGGACATCGCACCTTGGGTGCAGGGAGGCATGTGATGAAGACGATGCGTGGAGCTGGGTTGTTTTTGGCGCAGTTTGGGGGGGATGTTGCGCCGTTCAATTCCTGGGGTGCGATCACGCGTTGGGCTGCGGATTGCGGTTATGCGGGGGTTCAGGTGCCGAGCTGGGACGGGCGGCTCTTTGATCTCGACAAGGCGGCGGTCAGCAAGGATTACTGCGACGCGTTCCGCGGGGGGGCGGCCGAGGCCGGGATCGCGGTGACCGAGTTGTCGACGCATCTTCAGGGCCAGCTGGTGGCGGTGCATCCGGCCTATGACACGGCCTTCGACGGGTTCGCGGCGCCCGCGGTGCGCGGCAATCCCAAGGCGCGGGCCGAATGGGCGGTGGATCAGGTGAAGAAGGCGCTGAGCGCCTCGAAGAACCTCGGGCTGACGGCGCAGGCCACCTTTTCGGGGGCGCTGGCCTGGCCCTATGTCTATCCCTGGCCGCAGCGCCCGGCCGGTCTGGTGGAAGAGGCCTTCGATGAGCTTGCCCGCCGCTGGACCCCGATCCTGGACCATGCCGAGGACTGCGGCGTGGATCTGTGCTTCGAGATCCATCCCGGCGAGGACCTGCATGACGGGGTGAGCTTCGAGATGTTCCTCGACCGGGTGAAGGGGCATGCGCGCGCCAACATGCTTTACGATCCCAGCCACTATGTGCTGCAATATCTTGATTACCTTGAGCATATCGACATCTACCACGAGCGTATCCGCATGTTCCACGTCAAGGATGCCGAGCTGAACCCGACCGGGCGGCAGGGCGTCTATGGCGGCTTCCAGTCATGGGTGAACCGCGCGGGCCGCTTCCGGTCCTTGGGTGACGGGCAGGTCGATTTTGGTGGCATCTTCTCGAAGCTGGCGCAATACGGCTATGACGGCTGGGCGGTGGTGGAATGGGAATGCTGCCTGAAGCACCCCGAAGACGGCGCGCGCGAGGGGGCCGAGTTCGTCAAGGCCCATATCATCCGGGTGACCGAGAAGGCCTTTGACGATTTCGCCGGCGCCGGCACCGACCGGGCGGCGAACCGGCGGATGCTGGGGCTGGAGTGACGCGGCGGAGCGGGGGGTTTCACACCCCCCGCACCCCCCGTGGGATATTTGAGGACAGATGAATGGCCGGGCCGTACATGGGGTCCGGGCAGGGCAATTCCGGACAGCAGGTGAGGTCCGGGCAGGCAGGGAGGGATTGGGAATGGCCATCACGGCAGCACATGTGGCGCGGGCGCCGCGCATCCGTCTGGGCATGGTGGGGGGCGGGCGCGATGCCTTCATCGGCGCCGTCCACCGCATCGCGGCACGGCTGGACGACCAGTATGAGCTGGTGGCGGGCTGCTTTTCCTCAAGCGCCGAGAAGAGCCTGGCTTCGGCCGCCGATCTGGGGGTGCCGCGCGCCTATGCGAGCTTTGCCGAGATGGCCGCGCGCGAAGCCCGGCGGCGCGACGGCATCGAGGCGGTGGCGATCGTGACGCCCAACCACATGCATGCGCCGGTGGCGATGCAGTTCCTGAAGCGCGGCATCCATGTGATCTGCGACAAGCCGCTGACGGCGACGCTGGCCGAAGCCAAGCGGCTGGCGAAGGCCGCCGAGGCTTCGGGCGTGGTCTTTGCCCTGACCCACAATTACACCGGCTATCCGATGATCCGGCAGGCCCGCGCCATGGCCGAAGCGGGCGAGCTGGGCGAGATCCGGCTGGTGCAGGTGGAATATGCCCAGGACTGGCTGGCCGAGCCGGTGGCGAACAAGCAGGCCGACTGGCGGACCGACCCGGCACGGTCGGGGGCCGGCGGCTCGACCGGCGATATCGGCACCCATGCCTTCAACCTGGCGGGCTTCGTGACCGGGCTGGAACTGGAGGAACTGTCGGCCGACCTGCAGGCCTTCGTGCCGGGGCGGCGGGTCGATGACAATGCCCATGTGCTGCTGCGCTACAAGGGCGGCGCGCGGGGCATGCTGTGGTGCAGCCAGGTCGCCTCGGGCTGCGAGAACGGCCTCAGGCTGCGGGTCTATGGCACGAAGGCCGGGATCGAATGGGCGCAGGAGGACCCGAACTACCTCTGGGTCACCCCCTTCGGCCAGCCGCGCTACCGGCTGACCCGCGGCGGCGCCGGCGCCGGGCCGGCCGCGGCCCGCGTGACCCGCATCCCCCCCGGCCACCCCGAGGGCTATCTCGAAGGCTTCGCCAACATCTACGCCGAAGCCGCCCGCGCCATCATCGCCCGCCGCGACGGCACAAACCCGCCCGAAGGCACCACCTTCCCCGGCCTGAAAGAAGGCCTCGAAGGCGTCGCCTTCGTCGACGCCTGCGTCAGATCCGCTAAACGAAACGCAGCTTGGGTGAAAATGGCGCTGTAAGGCAGTCAGCCTGCGGGAGCAGCCTCGGTCAGGGCGGCGAGGCGCCGCCCAAGCGGCTGCGCGGGATCGGCCAGATCAAGCACCACGTTCATGTGGTTGAGCCCCGGCCGGACCAGAAGCTCGGCCGGCTGGCCGTCGGCGGCAAGCAGGCGGTGCAGCGCGGTGGCCTGATCGTGGAAAGGTGGCGTTTCATCGGCGCCAAGGGCCAGAACGCGGTGCGGCCCTTCATGCTGGCGCGAAGCAAGGGGCGACCAGGCGCCCGCTTCATCGGGGCGCATGCGCGCTTCGTCCTTCAGGAAGCTGCCGGGGATGCCGGACAGATCGTATATGCCGCTGAGCAGAAGCAGCCCCCGGACGGGCGGCAGTGCAAGAGGCGCGGCCTCATCCGGCGCGGTCGCGGCCAGATATGAGGCCAGATGCGCGCCCGCGGAATGGCCCGAGACGGTGAAGCGCGCCGGATCGGCGCCCAGACCCCGGGCCTGCGAGACCAGCCAGCGCGCGGCGCGGCGGACCTGATCGACGATCGCCGCAAGGCGGGTGCCCGGCATCAGGTCATATTCGACAATCGCGGCCACACCGCCGGCGGCAAGAACCGGGGCTGCAACGCAGGTGTAGCTTTCCTTCTCGCCCGAGCGCCAGTAGCCGCCGTGGACGAACATGTGCAAGGGCGCCCCCGACCGCAGGCGCGGCGGCAGGAGGATGTCGATCTTCTCGCGCGGGCCGGGGCCATAGCTGCTGCCTGACCACATGGCGGCACGGCGCGCGACAGCCCGGCTTTGCGCGGCGATCTCGGCGGCGATGGCATCGAAATCGGGCACGAAGTCACGGATACGGTAAGGGTCGTCTCGGGTCATCGTGTTCCTCAGGTCCATGCCGGCGCCCCTTCAGAATTCGGCTGCGAAATACTTCGCTTCCATGAATTCGAGTATTCCGGTGACGCCGCCCTCGCGGCCCAGCCCGCTTTGCTTGACGCCGCCGAAGGGGGCGGCGGGGTCGGACATCAGGCCGCGGTTCAGGGCGATCATGCCACTTTCGATCTGCCTGCCAACCCGCAATGCGCGTTTCAGGTCGCGCGAGTAGATGTAGGCGGCAAGGCCATATTCGGTGGCGTTCGACAGGCGAACGGCCTCGTCTTCGGTGGCAAAGCGATAGATCGGGGCGACGGGGCCGAAGATTTCCTCATGCGCGATCATCGCTTCGGGCGGAACCCGGTCAAGGACGGTGGGCGGATAGAAGAAACCCGGGCCATCGGGCAGGGTGCCGCCGGTGACGATCCGCGCGCCCTGGGTGACGGCATCGCTGACCAGCCGGTCGATCTTCTGCACGGCCCGGGCGGTGATCATCGGGCCGCATTGCGTGGCGGGGTCGGTGCCCGGCCCCAACTTCAGCGCCGCCATCCGCGCGGCCAGGCCGGCCACGAAGGCATCATGGATGCCGTCCTGTACATAAAAGCGGTTCGCGGCCGTGCAGGCTTCGCCGGCGTTGCGCATCTTGGCGACCATCGCGCCATCCAATGCCGCTTCCAGATCGGCATCGTCGAAGACGACGAAGGGCGCGTTGCCGCCCAGTTCCATCGAGCAGCTGACGACCGTCTTCGCGGCCTCGGCCAGAAGGGTGCGGCCGACGCCGGTGGACCCGGTGAACGACAGTTTGCGGACCCGCGGATCGGCCAGCATGGCCGACACGACGGGGCCGGGCTGGCTGGTCGTGACGACGTTGATGACCCCCGGCGGCACCCCGGCCTCTTCGGCGAGCCGCGCCATGGCGTAAGCCGTCAGCGGCGTTTCGGAGGCTGGTTTCAGGATCACCGTGCAGCCTGCGGCCAGCGCCGGCCCGATCTTGCGGGTGGCCATGGCGGCCGGAAAGTTCCAGGGCGTGATCAGGACCGCGATTCCGATCGGTTCATGATCCACCAGAATGTTATGCGCGCCCGAGGGCGTGCGGCGGAATTCGCCGGGAATGCGGGTGGCCTCTTCGGCATACCAGCGGAAGAATTCGGCCGCATAGGCCACCTCGCCGCGGGCGTCGGTCAGGGCCTTGCCGTTTTCCAGCGCGATCAGCCGGGCAAGCGCCTCGGCCTCTTCGGTCATGCGGGTGAACATGCGGCGCAGGATTTCGGACCGCTGGCGCGGCGGGGTGGCACGCCAGCCGGCGGCGGCGGCTTCGGCGGCATCGACGGCGGCCATCGCTTCGGCAATTCCGGCGTCGGGGACCACCGCCATCACCTGCCCGGTCGAGGGGTTGGTAACGCCGATGGCCGCCCCCGAGGCGGCGGCAGTCCAGCGCCCGCCGATCCACAACCCGGCGGCATGCAGCGAGGGGTCGGCGTAATCGCGCGGCGGGGTGGCGTGGTGCAGGGTCATCGGCTCTCCTCAGGCGGGCAGGGGGGCAAGGCTGCGGCCGGCAAAGGCCGCGGTCAGAAGGTGGCGCATGTCGTCCGGCGTCAGCGGGCGGGGGTTGTTCTGGATCAGCCGGGTGATGCCAAGCGACTGTTCGGCCACCCAGTCCAGCCGGTCTTCGGCGAGACCAAGCTCTCGCAGGCTGCGCGGAATGCCGATGCGGGCGAAGAGCCCCGAGATGGCGGGAATCACCTGATCGCCCGAAGGCAGGCCCATCGCTCCGGCCATTTCGGCCAGTTCCGGGGTGATGGCCGGGGCGTTCCAGCCCATCACATAGGGCATCAGGCAGGCTACCCCGGTGCCGTGGGCGGTATGGGTCAGCGCGCCGATGGGGTACTGGATGGCATGGGCCGCCGCCGTGCCCGCCACGCCGAAGGCCAGCCCCGCCAGCGTGGCCCCCAGCATGACCTTGCCCCGCGCCTCGGCATTGGCGCCGTCCTTGCAGGCGGTTTCCAGCCCCTGCCACAGCAGCGCAATTGCCCGCAGCGCGAACTGGTCCGACAGGGCGTTCTTGCCGATGAACACCCTCTCTTGCGACAGGCCGGTGGTCAGGGGGCGGCGTGTGGCGGTAAAGGCCTCGATCGCGTGGGTCAGGGCATCGGCGCCGGCAATCGCCGTCAGGCCGGGCGGGCAGGTCATCGTCAGTTCCGGGTCGCAGATTGCCGCCAGCGGAATGAGATGCGGGCTGGAGATGCCGACCTTCAGGCTGCGCGCGTCGTCCGACAGGACGGCAACCGGGGTGACCTCGGACCCGGTTCCGGCCGTGGTCGGAACGGCGATCAGGGGCAGCACCGGGCCGGGCACCATGAGTTCGCCATAGTAATCCTGCGGCTTGCCGCCGTGGGTCAGCAGCAGAGCCAGGCATTTCGCCATATCCAGACACGACCCGCCGCCCACGCCGATCACCAGATCGGCGGCAAAGCCGCGCCGGGCATCGGCCGCGGCAAGGGCCGATGCAACCGGGACATCGGGCAGGGTGCCCGCCTCGACCTGAACGGCCAGACCGGCGGCCTGCAGGGCATGGACCATGTCCTGAAAGGTCGGGTCGCCAGCCATCCGCTCATCCGTCACCACAAGGGCGCGGCGGCCCATGCGCCGGGCGACGGCGGGCAGGGCATGGCGCTGGCCGGGGCCGAACAGGATTTCGCGGGGCGCGCGGATGGTGCCGAACTGGATCATCATGCTCTCGACAGGTGCGGGCCGCAGGTGGCGGCGGGGCGGCGGACCATCCGGCGAAGAAGCCGGCGATATCAAATCGTATATGATAAATGATTTGACATGCGATATCATACCTGTCAACTCTCCCGACAAGATCGGACGGCAGGAAAGGCAGGCAGCATGGCGATGATGGCAGAGCGCAAGGCGCAGTCGCTGCGCCCGGTCAGCGTGGTCGATGCGGTCTATGACGCCATCTACAACCGCCTGATGTCGCTTGAAATCGCCCCCGGCGCGCGCATCTCGATCGACTGGCTGGCGCGCGATCTGGATATCTCGCAGACCCCCGTGCGCGAAGCGCTGGGGCGGCTTGAAAACGAAGGCCTGGTGCGCAAGGCGCATCTTCTGGGCTATTCGGCCGCGCCGCAGCTGACCCGCAAGCAGTTCGACGACCTGTTTCAGGTCCGCCTTCTGCTGGAACCCGAAGGCGCCCGGCTGGCGGCCCGCAACATGACGCCGGCGCTTCTGGCCGAGGTCGAGGCGGCGGCGGCCGACATGGAAAACGGCGGCGCGCCGGTGGACCGCAACAGCCGCTATTCGCGCTTTGCCCGGGCCGATGCGCATTTCCACGATGCCATCCTCAAGGTCGGCGGCAATGAGGTGATGCGGCAGGCCCTGTCCGGCCAGCATGTGCACCTGCACATCTTCCGCCTGATGTTCCACGCCCGCGTCACCGCCGAGGCGCTGGAAGAACATGAACGCCTGCTGGCCGCTTTCCGCGCCGGCGACGCTGATGAGGCCGCTGCGGCCATGCGCTGCCATGTCGAACGGTCGCGTGACCGGCTTCTGGCGGCATTTGACTGAACCACCCGCCCCGACGGCGGACCAAAAGGGAGGAACGAAAGATGGGCGGCAAGAAAATCCTGATGCTGACCGGCGAGTTTACCGAGGAATACGAGATCTTCGTGTTCCAGCAGGGGATGGAGGCCGTGGGCCATACCGTCCATGTCGTCTGCCCCGACAAGAAGGCCGGTGACAAGATTCAGACCAGCCTGCACGACTTCGAAGGCCACCAGACCTATATCGAGCGCTACGGCCATTTCGCAGACATCAACAAGACCTTCTCCGAAGCCGAAAAGCAGCTTGACCAGTATGATGCGGTCTATTGCGCCGGTGGCCGCGGCCCGGAATACATCCGCACCGACAAGCGGGTGCAGGCCATGGTCCGGCACTTCCATGAAACGAAGAAGCCGATCTTCACGATCTGCCACGGCGTGCAGATTCTGGTCGCGGTCGATGGCGTGGTGCGCGGCAAGAAGGTGGCCGCGCTTGGCGCCTGTGAACCCGAGGTCATTCTGGCCGGCGGCACCTATATCGACGTGAAACCGACCGAAGCCTATGTGGACGGCACCATGGTTTCGGCCAAGGGCTGGACCGGCCTTGCCGCCTTCATGCGCGAATGCCTGAACGTGCTGGGCACCAGGATCACGCACAGCTGACGCGGGCTCAGTCGGGGCGGGGGTCGGGCGGCCCCTGCATCATCCAGTGGCGGTCGGCCTGCAGAACCGCTGCCATGGCCGCCCGCGCGGCGGGCTGGTCGGCGGCCTCGACCGCGGCAAGCAGCCCTTGATAATGCGGGTGCTTTTCGGTGGCCAAATTTCCGGCCTGCGCCTCTCGCCGGGCGGAAAGCGCGCAGGCAACGCCGAATTCGGTCAGGCCGGTGGCGGCGCGCAAGAGCGGGTTCTGGCTGGCCTCGGCCAGGGTGCGGTGCAGTTCAAACTCGGCCATCGCATGCAGTTCCGGCATCTGCGCGGTCGAGATCAGCTGGTTCAGCCAATAGTGCAGGATGCGCACATGTTCGGCCGTGCGGTGCCGGGCCGCCGCCTCGGCCGCCTGAATTTCCAGCGGCTCTCGCACATCGGCCAGACTGCGCAGAAAGGCGGGTTCGGGCCCGGCTTCGAAAATCCAGGCCAGAACCTGCCGGTCAAACAGGTTCCAGCGGCTTTTCGGCAGAACCCGCGTGCCCACCTTGGCCCGCGCCTCGACCAGACCCTTCGCCTCAAGCGTCTTCAGCGCCTCGCGCAGCACGGTGCGCGAGACGCCGTAGCTGTCCATCATCTCGGCGTCGTTGGGCAGGATCGAGCCGACGGGAAACCGCCCCGATGCGATGCCGATGCCCACCTCGGCGATCACATAGGAATGGAAATTCCTGGCCGTCGGACGCCCGGCGAGCGCGCGTATGAGACTGCCGGGCTCGCTCATCTCAGGCCTTCCAAAGCACCTTCCTGTTGGGGGCCGAAGCGGTGAAGATCAGTCGCTGAAGCACGATGAACATAAACAACAGCGCCCCGATGACAATCTTCGTCCACCAGCTGGACAGACTGCCGTCGAAGACGATGTAAGTCTGCACCAGCCCCTGCAGCATGACCCCGATGAAGGTTCCCGCGACAAAGCCGTAGCCCCCGGTCAGCAGAGTGCCGCCGATCACCACGGCGGCAATCGCATCCAGTTCCACCCCCAGCGCCGACAGCGAATATCCGGCCGAGGTGTAAAGCGAAAAGACGATCCCGGCCAGGCCGGCCAGAACCGACGACAGCATGTAGATCTGGATGGTCGTGCGCGCGACCGGAACGCCCATCAGCGCGGCCGAGGTTTCATTCCCGCCAAGCGCATAGACGTAAGAGCCAAACCGCGTGCGGTGCGCCAGAAGGATCGCGGCCAGAAAGACCGCCACCATGATCAGGCCCACCACGCTCAGCCGGCCGCCGCCGGGCATCAGCAGGTAGCTTTTCGAGACGGCGGTGTAGAACTCATGCTTGATGCCGATGGAATCGGGCGACAGGACCGAGGCCCCGCCGCGGGCAAGGAACATCCCCGCCAGCGTGACGATGAACGAGGGCACCTTCAGGTAATGGATCGCCGCCCCCATGGCGGCCCCGAAGGCGGCCGAAACCCCCAGCGCGACTGCAAAGGCCACCAGCGGATGCAGCCCCGCCCACATCACCAGAACCGCGATCAGCACGGTGGTAAAGCCGATGACAGCCCCCACCGACAGGTCGATCCCGCCCGAGATGATGACAAAGGTCATCCCCACGGCGGCAATCCCCAGAAAGGCGTTGTCGGTCAGGAAGTTGCCCAGAACCCGGGTCGAAAGCATGCCGGGATACTGAAAGGTCGCCGCCGCATAGGCCAGAAGGAAGATCGTGGCGGTCGCGGCAAGGGGCCGAAGGCTGCGGTTCATCGGGCGGTCCTCCGTGCGGCTGCCGGTTCGGGGGCGGCGGGTTTGCGGGCGACCATCCGGGCCGCCATGGGGGATTGCAGGACAAGGATCAGGATGATCACCGCCGATTTGACGACCAAGTTGAACTCGGGCGAAAAGCCCGAAATCAGGATGCCGGTGTTCATCGCCTGAATGATCATCGCGCCCAGAACCGACATCGGGATCGAAAAGCGCCCGCCCAGCAGCGAAGTGCCGCCGATCACCACGGCAAGGATCGCGTCGAGTTCAAGCCACAGGCCGGCGTTGTTGGCGTCCGCCCCGCGGATGTCACCGGCGACGATCAGCCCGGCCACGGCCGCACAGAAGCCGGCGAAGGCATAGACCACGATCAACAGGACGCGGCTGGATATCCCGGCAAAGCGCGCGGCCGACCGGTTGACGCCCACCGCCTCGATCATCAGCCCCAGCGCGGTGCGGCGCACCGCCAGCGTGGCAAGGACGGCCAGCGCCAGCGCGATGACAACCGGTGTCGGCAGGCCCAGGAACGACCCGGTTCCGATGAAGATCAGCACCGGATCGGCGAAGGTAACGATCGACCCCTCGGTCACCAGCTGCGCCAGACCGCGGCCGGCCACCATCAGGACCAGCGTCGCGATGATCGGCTGCATGTCCAGAAGTGTCACAAGCACGCCGTTCCACAAGCCGCAGGCCAGCCCGATGGCCAGCGCCGCCGCCACCGCCAGCAGCGCCGGGAAGCCCGCGGTTACCATGGTCGCGGCCACGGCCCCGGCAATGGCCATCACCGCGCCGACCGACAGATCGACGCCCTTCGTGGCAATCACCGCCGTCATCCCGACGGCGAGAATCGCCACCGGCGCCCCGCGGTTCAGAACGTCGATCACGCTGCCGAACAGTCGCCCGTCCTGCCAGGTGATGTTGAAAAAGCCGGGGAAAAGCAGCCAGTTGATCAGCAGAACCGCCACAAGGGCCGCATATTGCGGCCTGAGGGCGAAGGAAAGATTGCGCAGCTTCATGCCGCCCCCGTGTTGTTCTCGGCAATCGCCTTGACGATGACCGCCGGAGCGATGTCTTCGCCGGAAAGCTCGGCCACCAGTTCGCGGTCGCGCATCACGACGATGCGGTTGGAATAGGCCACCACCTCATCCAGTTCGGACGAGATGACCAGCAAAGCCAGCCCGTCTTCGCGCAGGCGGTTGATGGTGCGGACGATCTCGGCATGGGCGCCCACGTCGATGCCGCGGGTCGGCTCATCCAGGATCAGGAAGCTGGGGTCGATGGCCAGCCAGCGCGCAAGGATCACCTTCTGCTGGTTGCCGCCCGACAGAAGCTTGACCGGCATGTCATGGTTTGCCGCGCGGATATCCAGCGCCTCGGCATACTGGCCGGCGATCTCATCCTGCTCGTCGCGGTTCAGCGCGCGGAACCAGCCCAGCTTGGCCTGCAGCGCGATGATGATGTTTTCGCGCACCGAAAGGTCACCGAAGATGCCGTCCAGCTTGCGGTCCTCGGGGCAGAAGCCGAAGCCTGCCGCCACCGCCTGCGCCGGGTTGCGGATGGTTGTGGGCTTGCCGTCCACCGAAACCTGCCCGCTGTCCGGCAGATCGACCCCGAACATCAGCCGCGCCATCTCGGTCCGGCCGGAACCCAGAAGCCCGGCCACGCCGACCACCTCGCCTTCGTGGAGTTTCAACGAGAAGGGGGCGACGCGGCCCGCCTTTCCCAACCCGTTGAATTCCACACGGACGGGGCCGGTGGGGCCTTCGTTGATGCCGGTCGGATGGTGTTCGAAGGCCAGATCCTTGCCCAGCATCATCCGCACGACATCGGTCGCCGTCACGTCTTGCAGCCGTTCGGTGCCCACCTTGCGCCCGTTGCGCAGAATGGTGACGCGGTCGGACAGGGCAAAGACCTGATCAAGGAAATGGGTGATGAAGATGATCGCAAGGCCGCGCTTCTTCAGCCGTTCGACCACGTCGAACATGCGCTGCACCTCGTTGCGGTCAAGGCTGGCGGTGGGTTCGTCCAGCACCAGCACCTTGCCCGAAAGCTCGACCGCGCGGGCGATGGCGACGATCTGCTGAATGGCGACCGAGTAGGACCCCAGTTCCGCCCGCACGTCGATTTCAAGCCCGTAGGTCGCCAGCACCTCACGCGCCCGCGCCTCGATCACCGATTTGCGGATCAGGCCGAAACGGGTGGGCTGGTGGCCAAGGAACAGGTTTTCGGCGACCGAGCGGTTGGGCAGAAGGTTCACCTCCTGATAAACCGTGCCGATGCCTTGCGCCTGCGCCTGCAGCGGGTCGCGGAAGGCAACCGGCGCGCCGTTCAGAAGCACTTCGCCTTCGTCGGGCTGATAGGCGCCGGTCAGGATCTTGATCAGGGTCGATTTGCCCGCGCCGTTTTCGCCCAGAAGCGCATGAACCTCTCCGGCCCGGGCTTCGAAATCGACGCCGTCCAGCGCCCTGTGCTGGCCAAAGACCTTGCCGATGCCGCGGGCCTGCAGCACGGGGGCGCCGGCATCTGTCGTTGCTGTCTGCACCTGCGATCTCCCTCTCCCTGCGCCAGTTTGACCAGGCGGCAGGGGAATGCAATTCCGCCGACCGGGAAGCCCGGTCGGCGGGGTGGCTAGCTGTCCAGGGAGCGGGTCAGTAGCCAAGACCCTTGCGGCGGTCATATTCGCCCTGCGGATCGTCCGCCGGGGTGTAAAGCTTCGACTCGGTGATGATGAACTTCTCGGGCACCGTGCCGCCGTTCAGATAGGCGTCCAGCGCGTCGAAGGCCGGGCCGGCCATGTCGGGCGTCAGTTCGACCGTGGCGTTGGCTTCACCGGCGACCATGGCGGCGAAGATATCGGGCACGGCGTCGATCGAGACCACCAGAATGTCGGTGCCGGGTTTCAGCCCCGCATCCTTGATCGCCTGAATGGCGCCCACCGCCATGTCGTCGTTATGGGCATAGACGGCGCAGATGCCGGCCCCGCCGCCTTCGGCCTTGAGGAAGCCTTCCATGACTTCCTTGCCCTTCGAGCGGGTGAAGTCGCCGGTCTGGCTGCGGATGATCGTCACGTTGGCATGGCCGGCAATCGCCTCTTCAAAGCCCTGCTTGCGGTTGATCGCCGGGGACGAACCCACGGTGCCCTGAAGCTCGACCACTTTGCATTCCTTGTCGCCGACGGTTGAAACCAGCCAGTCGCCCGCGACGCGGCCCTCCTTGACCTGATCGGACGCCACCGAAGTCAGGTACAGTTCCTGCGGGGCATCGACGCCGCGGTCCAGAAGGACAACGGGAATGCCGGCTTCCTGCGCCTCGGTCAGCACTTCTTCCCAGCCGGTCGAGACGACGGGCGCCACAAGGATCGCGTCAACGCCCTGGGCGATGAAGCCGCGGATGGCCTTGATCTGGTTTTCCTGCTTCTGCTGGGCATCGGCGAATTTCAGATCGACGCCGCGATCCGCCGCCTGCTGCTTGGTTACCGAGGTTTCTGCCGCCCGCCAGCCGGATTCCGATCCGATCTGCGAAAAGCCGATGACCTTACCCTGCAAGCCGTCCGCCCAGGCGGCAGAAGACAACAGGGCGCCGACGCCCGCGGCCAGCGCGAGCTTTCTGATGATGGACATGTTTCCTCCCGTTGGTGTTGGCCGGCGTCTCCTCCCGCGGCCTGAAGCTGAGCCTAGCAAAAGTAATACTATATGAAAATACGCTTGCTGAAGGCCCGGTTTCGGCTGGGAATCCATGCTGCACCTGCGTTTGTTGCAGTGCAGCGTTCATATCTTTTCCGTAACTTGGCCGGTGCCGCGCTGCCGTATGGCGGGCAGGTGCGGAGAGCCGCCGCCGCCAACGCCGATTCGCGGTCCGGCGGGTGTGCATGCCGTTTGGCGAATCACTTCGCTGCGACCGGACGGCATCCGGCGGGGCCGGCCGGGGTGTTCCGCTGCCGGTTGAGGTCGCATTCCCGCTCGACATCGCGCGCCCGATCCGCAAGGTCTGTACCTGAACTGTCGATTGTCAGGCGGCAACGCCCGCCACCGGAGGTATGATATGACCTTTCCTGCCGTTCACCAGGGCGTGGCCGATGCCCTGCGCGGGGGTGCGCTGCACCTGTCTTCGTTCTGCCAGTTCCCCGATGCCACCATGGTCGAGGCCATGGTGAAGACACGGCTGGATTCGCTGCTTTTCGACATGCAGCACGGCATGTTCGATGAAGCGGCCGTCCTGTCGGGCATTGCGGCGGCGGCGCTTGAGGGCAAGCCGGTCTTTGTCCGCCCTCCGGTCGATTGCGGCGGGCTGACCTCGCGCCTGCTGGATTTCGGCGCGGCAGGGGTGGTCTGCCCGATGGTCAACACGGTCGAGGATGCGCGGCGGCTGGTTGGCTACACCCGCTTTCCGCCGGTCGGCGCGCGCAGCTGGGGGCCGCGCCGGGCGATCCCGCTGTCAGGGCTGAGCGCGCCGGACTATCTGGCGCAGGCCAACGGGCTGACGCTGGCGATTGCCATGATCGAAACCCGGCAGGCGCTGGGCAATCTTGACGAAATCCTTGCCGTTCCGGGCATCGACGGGGTCTTTGTCGGGCCGAACGACCTTTCGGTCTCGCTCTCGGGCGGGCAGGTGCTGGACAGTCCCGATGTCTTTCCGGCGCTGGACCATGTGGCAGCGCGGGCCCGTGCGGCGGGCAAGTTCGCCGGTATCTTCGCGGCCAGCCCCGCCTATGCGACCGATTGCATCCGGCGTGGCTTCAGCTTCTTTGCCCTGATGCAGGATGCGGCCTTCCTGACGCAGGCCGCAGATGCGGCCGTGGCGGCGGTGCGCGGCCCGGCGGGCTGATCCGGCGCCAGCCTTCAGATCAACGGTCTGACCCCCTGGCAGCCGGCGGCTTCGCCCGTCGCCTGCCCTGCTGCCGCTTGCCTGAAAAGCCACGCGGGAGTATTAGAACAAACAGAGAACTTTGAGCCGTGATTCCTTGTGCCATGTCCCCGAAACCAGTTTTCCTGAAGGCGCGCGGGCCGTCGGTGACGCCCGGGGAACCCCTGCGCGCGCCGCGCAGGACATTGTCGGAGGTGTTTGCCGACACCGGGGCCGAGGCGGCTGCGGCGGGCTTCGTTCTGGCGCAGCTTGGCCATGGCGAAGCGCCCGTCCTGTGGATTCAAGAGCGGCTGGCCGCGCGCGAAGGGGGCCAGCCCTCTCTGGCCGGGCTGGGGTTGCGCCGGTCCTTCCTGACCACGCAGCTTTCCCGTCCGGCCGATGTGCTGGCGGCGGCCGAAGAGGGGCTGCGCTGCCGGTCTCTGGCGGCGGTGGTGGCCGAAATCCGCGGCAATCCTGCCGTGCTGGACTTCACGGCGATGAAGCGGCTTGCCCTGCGGGCCGAGGCGACCGGCGTTTCCTGCTGGCTGATCCGGCAGGGGGCTACGGCCGATCTCAGCGCGGCGCGCGACCGCTGGCGGATTGCCACGCTGCCCTCGGCCCCGAACCCCGACGATGCCCGCGCGCCCGGCGATCCGCGCTGGCGGGCCGATCTGTTCCGGTCGCGCGACAGGCGCCCGGGGCAATGGGTGGTGCGCCATGATCGGGCGGAGGATCGTCTCGATCTGGTTGCCGCAGTTCCCGATGGAGCGGTGGCAGACCGCGCAAGAGAGGCTGGGCAACGCGCCCTCGGCTGACCTGCCCGTCGCGCTGGTGGACGAAGGGCCGCATGGCCCGGTGATCCATGCGGCGAACCGGGCGGCGCGGGCGGCCGGGGTCACCGTGAGGGCGCGGGCGGTGGACATGCAGGCCCTGTGCCCGGCGCTGAAGGTGGAATTCGCCGACCGTCACGGCGACCGGCTGGCGTTGGAGCGGCTGGCGCTTTGGGCGCAGCGCTGGTGCCCCTGGGTCGCAGCCGATGACTGGACGGCGCCGAGCGCGGCCGGCAGCGGTTGCGGGCTGATCCTGGACACCACCGGCGCGGCCCACCTGCAGGGCGGTGAGGCGGCGATGCTGCAAGAGATCGAGGCGGCGCTTGGCATCCTGGGCTTCTCTGCCCGGCTGGCGCTGGCGCCGACC
>JACZKR010000243.1 GCA_014859945.1 Paracoccaceae bacterium
GTGATGCGCGGCGCGATGGCGCCCCTGCGCGGGCCGACCATGGCCGCCGCCGCCCCGGTTCTGGCCGAGGGGCAGTTGCAGGTGTACGCGGGCTTTCCGCAGATCGTCGAACTGATCCGCGACAAGCGCGACATGACGCTGTTGTTCGAGGTGGAAAGCTGCCTGCGGCTGGTGCGCTATGCCCCGGGCCGGATTGAATTCGAACCGACGCCCGATGCCGCGCCCGATCTGGCCTCGCGGCTGTCGCAGCGGCTGCAGGGCTGGACCGGGGCGCGCTGGGGCGTGTCGGTTGTCTCCTCGGGCGGGCAGCCGACGATTTCCGAGGAACGCGACCGCAGCCTGAACGAGGCCCGCGCCGAAGCCGCGCAGAACCCGCTGGTGCAGGCGGTTCTGGCGGCCTTCCCCGGCGCCGAGATTGCCGATATCCGCAGCGCCGAGGCGATTGCCGCCGAAGCCGCCGCCGAAGCCCTGCCCGAGGTGGAAGACGAATGGGACCCGTTCGAAGACGGCTGACCCCGCGGAAAACCGGCGATATCGCCCGTGCGGTTTGCACCGGCGCCGCAGGGCCCCTATTTTCAAGGCCTGACAAGGCAGGAGAGACGCGATGCTGAAAGGTTTGGGCGGGCTTGGCGACATGGCCAAGATGATGAAAGCCGCGCAGGACATGCAGGCCAAGATGGCCGAGTTGCAGGACGATCTGGCGCGCGTGGTGGTCATCGGCGAAAGCGGCGCGGGGCTGGTGCGGGCGCGCTGCACCGCGAAGGGCGAAATCACCGGGCTGGAGATTGACGCCTCGATCCTGGTGCCTTCGGAAAAGGAAGTGCTGGAAGACCTGATCCTGGCCGCCGTCAAGGACGCGCAGGCCCGCGCCGCCCAGCGGTCGGCCACCGAGATGCAGAAGATGGCCGAGGGTCTGGGCCTGCCCCCGGGCGTGAAGCTACCGTTCTGAGATGGAGGGCACCCGCGACATCGAGGCGCTGATCGAACTGATGGCGCGGCTGCCGGGGCTGGGGCCCCGCTCGGCCCGGCGCGCGGTTCTGGCGCTGCTGAAGAAGCGCGGGCAACTGATGGCGCCCTTGGCGCAGGCCATGGCCACGGTGGCGCTGAACGCGCGCGACTGCACGGTCTGCGGCAATATCGGCACCGCCGACATCTGCCCGATCTGCGCCGACCCGGCGCGCGCCACCGGCGAGATCTGCGTGGTCGAGGATGTGGCCGACCTCTGGGCGATGGAGCGGACGGGCGCCTTTCGCGGCCGCTATCACGTTCTGGGCGGCACGCTTTCGGCGCTGGATGCGGTGGGGCCGGATGAGCTGGGCATCCCCCGGCTGGTCGCCCGCGTCGCGGCCGAGGGGGTGGGCGAGGTGATTCTGGCGCTGAACGCCACGGTCGACGGCCAGACCACCGCCCATTACATCGCCGACGCGCTGGCGGCGACGCCGGCCCAGATCAGCTCGCTGGCGCAGGGCGTGCCGGTGGGGGGAGAGCTGGATTATCTGGACGACGGCACCATCGGCGCCGCGCTGCGGGCCCGGCGGCGTTTCTGACCGCCGGCCTCATATCTGCCGCAATCGGGTTTTCTGATGTTTCCATCGGTCAGCGGAGGATTCGATGGCGGCTGTGGCAATGATTATGGGCGGGATGGCGGGCTTTGTGGCCGCAATCGTTGCGCTGATCGCCGGATTGCCGCTGCTGGGCGCGCTGGGAATCTGGAGCCTTGGCGGCGCCGCCTGCGCGGTTCTGCTGCTGACCCGCCGCCCCCGCCCGGTGCCTGCGCAGACGGCGCGGCTGGCGTCTGACCACGGCTGAGGCGTTATTCTCCTTGTAATTCAGGCGATTTGCGGCCATATGGGATGCTGCGACGTTATCTCTACTCGATCCCTGTCTCCGATTTCGGCCACAGCATTCGACCAAAGCTGACGGGGCCGGGCCGCTGCAATCTCGCGGGCGGCATATCTTGAGGAGACTTCACGATGGCCAAGGGCACCGTGAAATGGTTCAATGAAACCAAAGGCTACGGCTTCATTGCCCCGGAAGGCGGCAAGAAGGACGTTTTCGTTCACATCACCGCGCTCGAGCGTGCCGGCCTGCGTGGCCTGAAGGACGGCCAGGCCGTGACCTTCGACATCGAAGCCGGCCGTGACGGCCGCGAATCGGCGACGAACCTTTCGCTCGCCTGATCGCGTCTGACGATCAGCAGAAAGGCGGGTCCTTGCGGCCCGCCTTTTTCCTTGCCCGTAAGCTGTTGCCTGATCGGCCCGGCAGATCAGCGATCAGGCCGCCTGATAGTCGTTTCCGATCATCCTGATCGACAGACGGTCGCGCAGCGCATGTTCGAAGCCGACGCGCATCGACACCGCCGACAGCGGCGCGCGCAACAGCGTGGGTGCCATGCGGTCCTGCGGGAAGCTTTGTTCGCGGCATTCCGCGGAAATCAGGATGGCCGGCACCCGCCGCAGGGTTTCGCCCATCATCGCCACCGCCTTGCGACCGACCTCAAGCCCGCCCAGACTGTCGCAGTCGATCACGAAGACGCCGTATCCCGCCGGATCGTCGATCACCGCCTCAAGCGCCGCGAAAAGTTCGTTGTGCAGTTCGATCACCCCGCCCAGGCCCGCAAGCCGGCGCGGAATGTTGCCCTCAAGCCCCTGCTGGGCCGACAGGAACAGCACCCGGATGCCGTAACCGACCAACGTGGCTTCGTCCTGCTCGATCGTGCGGATCAGTTGCATGGTGACCCCCTTGAGGTTTCTTGTTCCTGTGTGCCTGCGCCTTGTGGCGAAACATGGGCAAATTTCGACAATTCCCGTGCCCGAAGGGGTCGCCGTCGCGATTGCCTGAACAATCGCGCCCCGCCAGACTGACCGGCGAAGACCCGACCGGAGACCACAGTGACAGCCCCGGATTACCAAAGCCTTATCGACGCCCCGACCTGGGGCTTCATCCGCGCGACCGATGCCGCCTATCCGCCCGATACCGCCAGCCTGAGCCTCGCCGATCAGCGCGCGATCTATGACGGCATGTGCCGGGCCTTCCATCGCGGCTATCCGCCGGGGGTAACCGCCCGTGATCATGCGATTGCCGGCGTGACCTGCCGCGACTTTGCCGGGGCATCTCCGGCGGTGCTGTATCTGCACGGCGGCGGATTTGTGGTGGGGGGGCTGGAAAGCCACGACGATGTCTGTGCCGAGATCTGCGGCCGCACCGGGCTGCGGGTGGTCTGCGCCGATTACCGGCTGTCGCCCGAACACCGGCACCCCGCCGCCTTTGACGATGCCTGCGCGGTGGCGCGGGCGCTGCTGGCCGAAGGGCCGGTCCTGCTGTGCGGTGATTCGGCGGGGGGGAACCTGTGCGCGGCGGTCTCCCATGCGCTGCGGGGGGCGGCGATCCTGGGCCAGGTGCTGATTTATCCGGGGCTGGGCGGCAACCCTGACCGGGGCAGCTATCTGACCCATGCCCATGCGCCGATGCTGACGCGGGATGATGTGCTGTTTTACAAGGACATCCGCCACGGCGGCCCGCCGCCGCAAGGTGACCCGACCGTCAGCCCGCTGCAGGACAGCGATTTCACCGGCCTGCCCCCCACCCTTGCCATCGGGGCCGAATGCGACCCCCTTGCCGATGACGCCCGCGATTATGCCGCCCGGCTGAATGCCGCCGGGGGCTGCGCGGTCTGGGTGCAGGAGGCCGGGCTTGTCCACGGCTATCTGCGCGCCCGCGCCAGCGTGCCCCGCGCCGCGGCCAGTTTTGACTGCATCACCGCCACCCTGTCCGCCATGGCGGCAGGTCATTGGCCCGAAGGAGGAACCCCGTGAACGCCCATGCCAACCTGACCCATCAGGCCGAACGCGCCGACATGGCCGCCGCCTTCCGCTGGACCGCCCGGCTGAACATGCATGAGGCGGTGGCGAACCATTTCTCGCTGGCGGTGAATCCCGAAGGCACGCGCTTTCTGATCAACCCGAACGGCCGCCATTTCTCTCGCATCAAGGCCAGCGACCTCTTGGAACTGGACGCGGACGATCCCGAGACGATGAACCGCCCCGATGCGCCCGATCCCACCGCCTGGGGACTGCATGGCAGCATCCACCGCGCCCTGCCGCATGCGCGCTGCCTGATGCATGTGCATTCCGTTCACGCAACGGTGCTGGCCAGCCTTGCCGACAGCCGCCTGCCCGCCATCGACCAGAACTCGGCCATGTTCTTTGACCGGCAGGTGGTCGATGACCATTACGGCGGCATGGCCTTTGAGGAAGAGGGCGCGCGTTGTGCGCAACTGCTGGCCGATCCGAAGATCTCGGTGATGATCATGGGCAACCATGGTGTGCTGGTGGTGGGCCGCTCGGTGGCCGAAACCTTCAACCGGCTTTACTACTTCGAACGCGCCGCCGAGACCTATATCCGTGCCCTGCAGACCGGCAGGCCGCTGCGGGTGCTGCCCGATGCCGTGGCCGAAAAGGCCGCGCAGGAATGGGAGAACTATCCCGGCTTCGCCGACCTGCACCTGCGCGAGATGAAGGCGATTCTCGACGAGGAAGGCTCGGACTACGCGCGCTGACATCCTCTCTCGATAAATATCCCGGGGGTCCGGGGGCTGGCCCCCGGTCTGCCCTTACAGCACAAAGAACGGCGGCGCCTTCATCGAGGGCGGCACCGGCACGCCAAGCCGTGTCAGGATCGAGGGAGCCAGCGCAAGCTGATCCAGCACCACATCCGGGGCCGGCATCGGACTGTCGCCGAAGTAATAGAAGGCGAAGTCCTGCTGCGCCTCGCCCGTGCCGCCATGATGGCCGCGCGCATCCTGCCCGTGGTCGGCCGTCACAATCACCTCATAGCCCGCCGCGCGCCAGCGGTGCAGGAAGGGCGCCAGCATCGCATCCATCACATAGCAGGCATGGTCCATTTCTTCGCAATCGTGGAAGAACCGGTGCCCCATGCTGTCCAGCGTGCAGGTGTGCAGGATGCCGTAATCAATGCCCTTCACCTCGGCCAACCGGGTGAGCGTGGCGAAAAGGTCCACATCCGAGGGCGTCATCTGGTTGATGTTGCCGTAGCCGGTCATGGTGTGGAACCGGCCATGATGGATCGGGCCTTCCGGTTCATCATATTCGATGTCGCGGACCAGATCGAAGGGGCTGCGGTTGAAGAGTTCCGACCAGAAGCTGTGGGTCACGGCGCCGGTTTTCCGGCCCGCCTTGGCAAGCTCCGAGAAAATGTCGGGCTGATCCAGCCGATAGACCGCCTCGTTCCCCCAGACCCGGTGGACCTGCGGCGGCACGCCGGTGTGGATCGAGGCATAGCACGAGGCCGAGGTCGAGGGCAGCGTCGCCCGCATCCGCCAGACCCGCGCCATGCCCTGCGCCACCCAGCCTTCGAGATTGCCGAACAGGCGCCGCCAGTTGGCATAGGGCACGCCATCGAGGATGATCAGCAGCAGCTTGCGGTCGTTCGCCATACCCACAGTCCCTTGCAGCCCGCGGGGCCGTGGGGCCGCCGCGGGTATTTGCCGTCCCCGAAGGGATCAGTTTCCGGCGCTTTCCATCTTGCGGTGCGCCAGCACCTCTTCCAGCCAGCCCAGGCGCATTTCCGGCACCGAAGACAGCAGAAGGTCGGTGTAATCATCAAACGGCGGGGCCAGAACGTCGGATTTCTGGCCGTAGCGCACCACCTGCCCCTTGAACATCACGGCGATCCGGTCGGCGATGGCGCGCACGGTCGCAAGGTCATGGGTGATGAAGAGATAAGCCACCCCTTCCTGCGCCTGCAGGTTCAGAAGCAGCTTCAGGATGCCGTCCGCGACCAGCGGGTCCAGCGCCGAAGTCACCTCATCGCAGATGATCAGCTTCGGCTTGGCGGCCAGCGCCCGGGCGATGCAGACCCGCTGTTTCTGCCCGCCCGAAAGCTCGGCCGGGTAGCGGTTTTCATAGCCCTTGCCCATTTCGATCTGGTCAAGAAGTTCCTGAATCCGCTTGCGTTTCGCCTCTCCCTTCAGGCCGAAGTAGAACTCCAGCGGCCGGCCGATGATGGTGCCCACGGTCTGGCGCGGGTTCATCGCCACATCGGCCATCTGGTAGATCATCTGCAACTCGCGCAGGTCGTCCTTGCTGCGCCCCGCAAGATCGGCCGACAGGCTGCGGCCGGCAAAGCTGATCCGGCCCTGCGCGGGCGGCAGAAGCCCGGTGATGGCGCGGGCCAGCGTCGATTTGCCTGATCCGCTTTCGCCCACCACGGCCAGCGTCTGGCCAGGCGCCAGATCGACCGAGACATTCTTCAGGACGTCAAAGTTGGTGCCGCGATAGCGGGCCGTCACGTTCTGCACCTGCAGAAGCGGCGGCGCCTCGGGTTTTTCGGCATGGTCGATCGACCGGACCGAGACCAGCGCGCGGGTATAATCCTCATGCGGGGCGTTGATGATCTGGTCGGTGGTGCCGTATTCCACCTTCTTGCCGTGGCGCAGCACAAGGATGTCGTCGGCCACCTGCGCCACCACGGCAAGGTCGTGGGTGATGTAAAGCGCCGCAACCCCGGTTTCATGGATGGCGCGCTTGATCGCCGCAAGCACGTCAATCTGGGTCGTCACATCCAGCGCGGTGGTCGGTTCGTCAAAGATCACCAGATCGGGCTTCGGGCAGAGCGCCATCGCCGTCATCGCGCGCTGCAACTGCCCGCCCGAGACCTGATGGGGAAACCGGGTGCCGAAGGTTTCGGGGTTGGGCAGGCCCAGCTGGCGGAACAGGCTGACGGCGCGGGCCTCGGCCTCGGGCTTGGTCATCACGCCGTGGGACAGCGATGTTTCGATCACCTGCTCCATCAGCCGCCGGGCGGGGTTGAAGGCCGCTGCCGCCGACTGCGCGACATAGGTCACTTCCTTGCCGCGCAGCTTGCGCAGGGCGCCGGGGGGCGCGGTGCGGATGTCGCGGCCGTTCAGCAGGATATGCCCGCCGGTCAGCCGCACCCCGCCCCGGCCATAGGACATGGCCGACAGCCCGATGGTGGATTTGCCCGCCCCGGATTCGCCGATCAGCCCCAGCACCTTGCCCTTTTCGACGCTGACCGACACATCGTCGACCAGCACGACATGGCGCGGCGGTTCTCCGGGCGGGTACGAGGTGGCCTCGATCCGCAGGTTCCTGATGTCGAGAAGTGTCTCAGGCACCGCGACCCCCTTTCAGGCTGGTGGTGCGGCTGAGGATCCAGTCCGCCACAAGGTTGACCGAGATTGCCAGCGCCGCGATGGCCAGCGCCGGCATCAGCGCCGCCGACTTGCCGTAGATCAGCGCGTCCTTGTTTTCCTTGACCATGCCGCCCCAGTCCGCCAGCGGCGGCTGAATGCCAAGGCCCAGGAACGACAGGGTCGAGATGAACAGCACCGCGAAGATGAAGCGCAGCCCGAATTCCGCCACCAAAGGCGACAGCGCGTTGGGCAGGATTTCCCGGAAGATGATCCAGCCCTTGCCTTCACCGCGCAGGCGGGCGGCCTCGACATAGTCCATCACGGTGATGTCCATGGCGACGGCGCGCGACAGGCGGAAGACGCGGGTGGCATCGAGGATGCCCATGACCAGGATCAGCACCGTCAGGCTGATCGGCAGGACCGACAGCACGACCAGCGCGATGATCAGCGAGGGGATCGCCATGACCAGATCGACCAGCCGTGACAGCGCCTGATCCACCCAGCCGCCCTGTGTGGCGGCCAGAAAGCCCAGAAACGACCCCAGCCCGAAGGCCAGCAGCGACGAGGCGGTGGCGACGAAGATCGTGATCTGCCCGCCGTAGATCAGCCGCGAAAGGATGTCGCGGCCGATGGTGTCGGTGCCCAGCCAGTAGGTGGACGAGGGGCTTTCCCACACGCCCCCCACCGCCGCATCCAGCGGATAGGGCGCGATGAAATCGGCAAAGATCGCGGCCAGAAAGAAGGCCCCGGTAAAGATCATGCCCAGAAGGGCGGAAAACGGGATTCTCATCGCGGATGCCTCAGCCGGGGATTGGCGACGATCGAGATCACGTCGGCAAGGATGTTCAGCGCGATATAGACGGCGGCAAAGATCAGCCCCACCGCCTGCACCACGGGCAGGTCACGCTTTGAGACGTGATCGACCAGATACTGGCCCAGCGCGTTGTAGCTGAACACCACCTCGACCACGACGACACCCACCACCAGATAGGCCAGGTTCAGCACCACGACCGAAACGATGGGCGCGATGGCGTTCGGGAAAGCGTGTTTCCAGATCACCTGCATGGGCGACAGGCCCTTCAGTTCCGCCGTTTCGATATAGGCCGACTGCATGACGTTCAGGATGGCCGCGCGCGTCATCCGCATCATGTGGGCCAGCACCACCAGCACCAGCACGATCACCGGCAGGGCGACGGCATGCAGCTTTTCCCAGAAGCCCATGCCCGGAAAGACCATGGCCACCGGGTTGAAAATGGGGATCACCTGCGTCAGCAGATAGATGACGAAATAGGCCGCGACGAATTCCGGCAGCGAGATGGTGGACAGCGTGATGCCCGAAATCAGCTTGTCCGGCCATTTGCCGTTATAACGCGCCGCGATCAGCCCCAGAAGGATCGCCAGCGGAACCGAGATCACCGCCGCGCAGGCGGCAAGGAAGATGGTGTTGCCAAGGCGCTGGCCGATGGCCTGCGCAATGTCCTGTCCGTTCGTCAGCGCCGTGCCGAGGTCGCCCGTCAGCACCCCGCCAAGCCACGAGAAATAGCGGTAAAGCGCGGGCTCGTTCAGGCCCAGCTTTTCGCGCAGGTTGGCCAGCGCCTCGGGTGTTGCGGACTGGCCAAGGATGGCGCTTGCCACATCCCCCGGCAGCGCCTCGGTTCCAGCGAAGATCACCACCGAGACGGCCAGAAGGAGAAGCAGGCCCAGCGCGATCCGCTGGGCCACGAGTTTCAGGACGGGGTGCATCCCGGCCTCAGGCGTTCAGCCAGCACTTGGCCAGCGCGCGTCCGTTCATCAGCTCGCCGTTCGGATCGGGCTGCCAGCCGGCGACCTCATCGCGCTTGGCTTCGACGAAATCGTTGAACATCGGGCAGATCAGGCCGCCGGTATCACGCAGGATGTTGGCGAGTTCGGTGTACATCGCCTTGCGCTTGGTGGCGTCCAGCTCGGCCCGGGCCGCGATCAGGATTTCGTCGAACTTTGCGTCCTTGAACTTGGTGTCGTTCCAGTCGGCGGTCGACAGATAGGCCGTCGAATACATCTGGTCCTGCACCGGACGCCCGCCCCAGTAGCTGGCGCAGAAGGGCTGCACGTTCCAGACATCCGACCAGTAGCCGTCATCGGGCTCAAGCTTGACGGTCAGCGGGATGCCCGCCACCTGGGCCGAAGCCGCGAAAAGCTGCGCCGCCTCGACCGCGCCGGGGAAGGCGCCGGGCGCGGTGCGCAGCTCGATCGGGCTGCCGTCATGGCCGGACTTCTTGTAGAATTCCGCCGCCGCCGCCGCATCGTATTCACGCTGCGGGATCGTGTCATCGAACAGCGGATAGGCCGAGTTGATCGGGAAGTCGTTCCCGCGCGAGCCATAGCCGCCCAGGATCTTGTCCACCATTTCCTGACGGTTGATCGCCAGCTTCAGCGCCATGCGCAGATCGTTGTTGTCGAAGGGCGCCTTGTCAACATGCATGATGAAGACATAGTGGCCGCGGCCCGCGACATGCTGGATGGTGATGCCCGGCGCGCCTTTCAGAAGCTCGATGATCTTCGGGTCAACCCGGTTGATCATGTGAACCTGACCGGCCTGCAGCGCGGCGGTGCGGGCGGTGTTGTCGTTGATGACCAGGATTTCGACCTGATCGGCGTGGCCCATCGTCGAATCGAAATAGTTCGCGTGCTTTTCAAAGCCGTGGCGGACGCCCGGCTCGTTCACGACAACCTTGTAGGGGCCGGCGCCGATGCCTTCGGCCGGGTTGTCCACGCCGCCGCCGGGCTGAATGATCAGGTGATAGTCGGCCATCAGGAAGGGAAGGTCGGCGTTGCCCGAAGCCAGCTTCAGCGTGACCATGTCGCCCGAAGCCGACATCTCGGTGATGCCCTGCACGATGCCCAGCGCGCCCGATTGCGCCTTTTCGTCGGTGTGCCGCTTCAGCGTCGCCACCACGTCATCGGCGGTCACGGTCTTGCCGTTGTGGAATTCGACGCCCTGACGGATCTTGAACTTCCACTCCATCGCGTCGGGCGAGGACGAGATTTCCTCGGCGATGCGGTAGTCGATCTCGCCGCTGGCGCTGACATCGACCAGCATTTCGCCCCAGATCATGTTGACCGCGAAGGGCACTTCCGAGGCGGCCAGCGCCGGATCAAGGGTGTTGGTCGATTCGCCGCCCTGCATGCCGGCGCGCATCAGGCCGCCCTTCTTGGGCTCCTGCGCGCGGGCTGCGGTGGCGAAGGCCGAAGCGGCCAAAGCCGAGGTCACCCCCAGCGCGGCCGCGCGGCTATTGAATTCGCGGCGCGTCATGCGGCCGTTGGCGGCCATGCGGGCCAGATGGCTCAGTTGATCGGTCATTGTCTTCTCCCTGTCATGCCCCGTCTTTGCGGGGCGATTTCGTTTGTTTTCAAAAAGTAGAACCCGAAACGCGGCGGGGGGGAAGCGATTTCTCAGCCCCCGGGCATCCGCTCAGACAAACCGGCGTGCGACCTCCCCGTCGTAACTGCGTTCAAAGATGATGCGGTCGCCTTCCCAGGCGGTCAGACGCGCCACCATACGCAGGCCGCCGGCGGTGGCCGTCATCTCGGCCTCGGCCCGGGTGCGCACGCGCCAGTCGCCGCGCGACAGACGTTGTTCCCACACTTGCACGGCGCGGGCCGACAGCGGGTCGGCGGGGTGAATCTCCCACCGCTCGCTCATCGTCTCGCCGGTGCAAAGCCCGTGGTCGAGGTTTTCCACATCGCCGCCGTCGTCGCCGCAGACCAGCGCAACGCGCCCCGAGATCAGGTCGGTTTCGATCCGGCGGTGGGCAGCGCCCGGCCGCAGCACCCGGTGGTTCCAGGCGGGCGCCGTCTCGGCCGGCGGCGGCTCCCATTCCGGGCCGCTGCCCTGATGCACCGGCAGATCCAGACTGCCCCCGGTCAGCACCAGCCGCCCCGCCTCAGGCGACGGCCAGACGAAGGGCCAGTAGCTGTTCGACAGGGCCAGCCGCAGCCGGTGGCCGGGCAGCAGGCGATAGGCCATCTGGTCAATGCCGAAGTCAACCTCCACCTCTTGCCCCGGCACCATCGGCCGGGGTTCGGCCCGGCTGTCGCGGTGGCAGAGGTTCAGCATGCCATGGGCGATCCGCACGCTGGCCCCGTCAGGCGCCACATCGCAGAGCCGCGCCACGACGAAGCCCAGCGGCTTGTCGGAACTCAGCCGCAGCCGCAGATGCGCGGCGCCCAGAAGGTCCAGCGGCGCTTGCAGCACCGGGCCGTCGAAACACACCGACATCTCATCATCGGGGCGCTGGTCGCCCGGCATCTCGGCGTTCAGCCCCATCGGAAAGAACTCACCCGTGTGCATGCCCAGATGCTGGGGGGTGGCGATTTCGACCCGGAAACTCCCATCCTCTCTCTGCAAATATCCCACGGGGGTCCGGGGGTGTGAAACCCCCGGTTCCGCCGCCAGATGCCAGAGCGACCGGCTGACCCGCGGGCTTGGCCATTCCGCCTCGGCCACCCAATGGCCGGCGCGGTGGCGGGCGCTGGCGTCGGGCGGGGCGGAATGCAGCATGTAGGCGCGATAGGCCGGATCGGCCTCGGCACCGTTTTCGATGCCCTTCAGCCAGCGGTCCCACCAGCGCACAGCCAGTTGCAGGAAACCCGCCTGCGGCCCCGGCACCGCGGTATGGGGATACTGATGCACCCAGGGTCCGACAATGCCCTTGGCGCCCACATTGCGCACCAGCGCATCGACCGTATTCATGTAGTTGTCGGCCCAGCCGCCGACCGACAGAACCGGCACGGTCATCCGGCTGTAATCCTCGCAGACCGAGCCGTGCTTCCAGTAGTCATCGCGCGCCTGATGCCCGGCCCAGACGGGGGCAAGCCAGGGCTCGGCCTCCAGCCGTTTCAGCCAGTCTTCACGCCAGTCGGGGCGCAGGGCCGGGTCCGGCGGACGGCTGGAATAGCTGAGCATCACCGCGCCCCAGCCGAAATTCTCTCCCAGAAGGCAGCCGCCGCGGAAATGGATGTCATCGGCAAAGCGGTCGGTCGTCGAATAGACCGAAATCACCGCCTTCAGCGCCGGCGGCTGCAGGAAGGCGGTCTGCAGGCAGTTGAAGCCGCCCCAGCTTTTGCCCATCATCCCGACCGTGCCGGTACACCACGGCTGCGCGGCCAGCCAGGCGATGACCTCGCAGGCGTCCGACAGTTCCTGCGCGGTGTATTCGTCGGTCATCAGCCCTTCGGAATCGCCGCTGCCGCGCATGTCCACCCGGACGCAGGCATAGCCGTGGCCCGCGACGTAAGGATGCATCAGCTCATCCCGCGGCAGGGTGCCGTCGCGCTTGCGGTAGGGGATATATTCCAGAACCGCCGGAACGGGCTGCGCTTCAGCATCCTCGGGCAGCCAGACGCGGGCCGAAAGGCGGCATCCGTCGGACATGACGATGCCAAGGTCGGGTATGCTGCGCACCGTCCGCGCGAAGTCCTGCACAGTCGCCATCACCACCCCTTGACCCTGCGACGATTGGGCACGGGGCGGGGCCATCGACCCCGTGCGAAAGCGCCGCTTTTTCGCCGAATGCGACAAGGGGCCAACTGATCGGCCGGACGGCTTCGCTTTTATGCCGCAAAGCGTCCGTTCCGGCTTCTGCAC
>JACZKR010000244.1 GCA_014859945.1 Paracoccaceae bacterium
CGCTAGATGCGCCCCATCCTGTATGTCCTGTCGTTTCTGGCCGTGATGGCGCTGGGCTTCTGGGCCTACCGCGAGAATTACGCGACGCAGGCGGCGCTGCGCGAGGTGGCCACGCTGCAGGACGACATCGCGGGCCTGCGCGAGGGGCTGGCCATCCAGCGCGCCGAATGGGCCTTCCTCAACCGCCCCGACCGGCTGCGCGAACTGGCAGTGCTGAACTTTGACCGGCTGGGCCTGATGCCGATGGAGCCGCACCAGTTCGGCACGCCCACCGAAATCGCCTATCCGCCGCCGCCCGTCGCGGCCGATCTGGTGCCCGAAGACGGTCTTGCCGATGCCGTCGATGTCAGCGGTTCGCTTCCGGAGCAGACGCCATGACCCGCACTCCCCTTCGCCCTCTGGCCCGCATCCTGCATGCCCGCTCGCAGGGGCAGAACCCCGACACGATCGAGCGCGAGAACCTGCGCGCCCGGCATGAGGAAATCCGCGAACGCGCGCGGGGGCGGGCGCAGTTGCGGCTTCTGTTCCTGTCCCTGTGCTTCTTTTCCGCCTTCACGGTGATCGGCGCCCGCATGGGCATGCTGGCCGCGACCGAACCGATGGAGCCGCGCACGGCCTCGAACGGGGCCGAGATCACGGCGGGCCGCGCCGACATCGTTGACCGCAACGGCCGTGTGCTGGCCACCAACATGCTGACGCATGCGCTTTATGTGCAGACCAAGGATCTGATCGACCCGGCCCATGCCGCGGCCGAACTGGCCCGCATCTTCCCCGATCTGGACGAAGCGGTGCTGCTGCAGCGCTTCACCGACGGGCGCAAGTTCCTGTGGGTGAAGAAGGTTCTCTCGCCCGAACAGATGCAGCAGGTGCATGACATCGGCGATCCGGGCCTGTTGTTCGGCCCGCGCGAGATGCGGCTTTATCCCAATGGCCAATTGGCCGCGCATGTGCTGGGCGGCGCGAGTTTCGGGGCCGAGGGTGTGGATTCCGCCGAGGTCATCGGCACCGCCGGTCTGGAAAAGGCGATGGACCAGCGTCTGCGCGACCCCGCTCAGGCCGGGACGCCCCTGCAGCTGTCGCTTGATCTGACCATTCAGGCCACCATCGAAGAGGTGCTGCACACCGGCATGGTGATGATGAACGCCAAGGGCGCCGCGGCCGTCCTGATGGATGTGCAGACGGGTGAGATCATCAGCCTGGCCTCGCTGCCCGCCTATGACCCCAACAACCGCCCGAACCCGGTTTTGCCCAAGGGCGCCGAGCCTGGCGACAGCCCGCTTTTCAACCGCGCGGTGCAGGGGGTTTATGAGCTTGGGTCCGCCTTCAAGATCTTTGCCGCCGCGCAGGCGATGGACCTTGGCCTTGTGAACCCCGAAAGCATGGTCGATGCCAATGCGCCGATGGTCTGGGGCAAGTTCAAGATCAAGGAATTCGAGAACCACAACTACGGCCCGCTTCTGTCGGTGTCGGACGTGATCGCGAAATCGTCAAACGTTGGCACCGCCCATATCGCCCTGATGATCGGGGGGGAACGCCAGCAGACCTTCCTCAAGGCGCTGGGGCTGTTCGACCCCTCGCCGGTGGAACTGATCGAGGCGCCCTATGCCAAGCCCATCGTGCCCAAGCGCTGGCCTGACATCACCACGATCACCGTCAGCTACGGCCACGGCATTGCCGCCAGCCCGCTGGCGCTGGCCACGGCCTATGCCACCATTGCCAATGGCGGCATCGCGGTGACGCCGACGCTGCTAAAGCGCAACGCGCCGATGGAAGGCGTGCGGGTGATGAGCGAACAGACCGCCGCCGAAGCCGTCAAGATGTTGCGCCGTGTGGTGACCGAGGGCACGGCCAGCCTGGGTGAGGTGAAGGGCTATGAGGTCGCCGGCAAGACCGGCACCGCCGAAAAGCCGCGCCCGACGGGCGGGTATTATGACGACAAGGTGGTGAACACCTTTGCCGCCGTCTTCCCGGCCTCGAACCCGCGCTATGTGCTGACGGTCACGCTGGATGAGCCGGTGGAAACCACCGGGCCCAAGCCGCGCCGCACCGCCGGCTGGACGGCGGTGCCCGTGGCGGCCGAAGTCATCCGCCGCACCGCGCCGCTGCTGGGGCTGAAGCCGCAGGTTGAAGCCGTGGGGCTGGATGGGCTAACAGCCGTCTCGAACTGAAAGGCAGGCCTTCGCCGGCGTGCCGGCAAAGGGCGAAGGGCAGAAGAATGGCGGGCAAGACGCTTCGGGAGCTTGGACTGACGGCACGGGGCGGGGCGAACCCGCTTCTGTCGGGCCTGACGGTGGACAGCCGCGCTGTCCGGCCGGGGCTTCTGTTCGCAGCCCTTCCGGGCGCGCGGGTGCATGGCGCGGCCTTCATCGACATGGCGCTGGCCAAGGGCGCCGCTGCGGTGCTGACCGATCCGGCGGGCGCGGCGATGGCTGCCGATCTGCTGGCGGGTTCGGATGCCGCGCTGGTCGTGGCCGAGGACGCGCGCGAGGCGCTGGCCTATGCCGCCGCCCTGTGGTCGGGCGCGCAGCCCGCGACCATGGTCGCCGTCACCGGCACCAACGGCAAGACCAGCGTCGCCACATTCACCCGCCAGATCTGGATGGCGCTGGGCCATGCCGCCATCAACATCGGCACCACCGGGGTGGAAGGGGCCTGGGCCGCGCCTTCATCGCACACCACGCCCGACCCGATCGTGCTGCATGACGTGCTGGCGCAGGCCGCCGCCGCCGGGGTGACCCATGCGGCGATGGAGGCCTCATCCCACGGGCTGGACCAGCGGCGGCTGGACGGGGTGCGGCTGACGGCGGCCGGTTTCACCAACCTGACGCAGGATCACCTCGACTATCACGGCACGATGGAGGCCTATTTTCAGGCCAAGGCCGGGCTTTTTACCCGCGTCCTGCCCGATGGCGGCACGGCGGTGATCAATGTCGAAGGCGCCATGGGGCCGGACATGCTGGGGTTGGCGCAGGGCAGGGGGCTGAACACCCTGACCGTGGGGCGGTGTGAGGCGTCGGACCTGCGGCTTCTGGACCAGCGGTTTGATGCGACGGGGCAGGAGCTGCGCTTTGCCTGGAAGGGGCAGCCCCATCAGGTGCGGCTGAACCTGGTAGGCGGTTTTCAGGCGCAGAACGTGGCGGTGGCGGCGGGGCTGGCCATCGCGGCGGGTGCGGCGCCGGGCGATGTCTTCCGCGTCCTGCCGCAGCTTTCCGGCGTGCGCGGGCGGATGCAGCTGGCCGCCACCCGGCGGAACGGTGCGGCGGTCTATGTGGACTATGCCCACACGCCCGATGCCATTGAGACGGCGCTGAAGGCGCTGCGGCCGCATGTGATGGGCCGGATCATCGTGGTCTTCGGCGCGGGCGGCGACCGCGACCGCAGCAAGCGGCCCCTGATGGGGGCGGCGGCGCGGGCGAATGCCGATGTGCTTTATGTCACCGACGACAACCCCCGCAGCGAAGACCCCGCCACGATCCGCTCGGCCATCCTGGCCGCCTGCCCCGAGGCCAATGAGGTGGGCGACCGGGCCGAGGCCATCCTGCGCGCCGTCGATGCGCTGCAGCCGGGCGACGCGGCGCTGATCGCCGGCAAGGGGCATGAGACGGGACAGGTGATCGGCGGCGACATTTTCCCCTTCGATGATGTTGAGCAGGCAAGTATCGCGGTGGCCGCACTGGATGGGGTGATCTGATGGCTCTGTGGACCTCGGACGAAGCCGCCGCCGCAACGGGCGGGCGCAGCACCGCCCTCTGGCAGGCCGGCGGCGTTTCCATCGACACCCGCAGCCTGATGCCCGGCGATCTGTTCGTGGCGCTGAAGGATGTGCGCGACGGCCATGATTTCGTGGCGCAGGCGCTGGCCAAGGGTGCGGCCGCCGCGCTGGTCAGCCGGGTGCCGGAAGGTGTGCCGGCCGATGCGCCCTTGCTGATCGTCGATGACGTGCTGGCGGCGCTGGGCCGTCTGGGCGCCGCCGCCCGGGCGCGGACCGGCGCGCGGGTGGTGGGGGTGACCGGCTCGGTCGGCAAGACCTCGAC
>JACZKR010000245.1 GCA_014859945.1 Paracoccaceae bacterium
CCCTGCAATCCGGCCTAGACCTTCCGCGCCCTTTCGGCCATATCAGGACAAACGATGCGGAGGCCCCGATGTATTTCCTCAAGCGCCTGCTGACCTGGTGGAACAGCCAGACCCTCGGCACCCAGATTTTCACCATGCGCAAGGGCGTGAAGGTGGGCGAGGATGATCAGGGCAACATCTTTTACCAGACCCGCGACGGCAAGCGGCGCTGGGTGATCTACAACGGCGAAACCGAGGCCAGCCGGATTTCCCCCGACTGGCACGGCTGGCTGCATTTCACCTGGAACGAACCGCCGACCCGCGCCCCCCTGGCCCACAAGCCCTGGGAAAAGCCGCATCAGGAAAACCTCACCGGCACCGAAGCGGCCTATGCGCCCACCGGGTCGATCCGCCGGGCCACCCCGGCGGCGCGCGCCGATTATGAGGCGTGGCAGCCCGAATAATGGCTGAAAACCGGGCAGAGGTTCTGGCAGGCGCGGTGGTTCTGGCCGCCGCAGTGGCTTTCGTGGGCTGGGCCGCCGGCGGCGACCGGCTGCGGGCGGCGGGCGGCAGCTATCCGCTGCACGCCTCGTTCCGCTCGGTCGAGGGGATCACGGCGGGGTCGGACGTGCGGATGGCCGGCGTCAAGGTGGGCACGATCACCGACCTGCGGCTGAACCCGCAGACCTATTTCGCCGATGTCACGATCGCCATGCAGCAGGACATCCTTCTGCCCGACGATTCGGCGATTCTGATTTCTTCCGAAGGGCTTCTGGGCGGAAACTATGTCGAGCTGGTGCCCGGCGGATCGCCCGACAACCTGGGCCCCGGCGATGAGATCGAGGATACGCAAGGCGCCGTCAGCCTGATCACGCTTCTGATGAAATTCGTCTCGGGCAAGGCGGACAGCCCCGACGATCCGGCCGGGGGCACCCCGTGATCCGTGCGGCGCTGCTTCTGGCGGTGCTGGCCGGCCCGGCGCTGGCGCAGGATGTGGCCGAGGCCAGCGGCGCGCGGCTGCGGCTTCTGGACAAGCTGACGGGCGCGGTGACGGACCTGACGCTGGCCGCCGGCGAAAGCGCCACGGTGGCGCGGCTGACGGTGCGGGTCGATGAATGCCGCTATCCGGCTGACAATGCCACCGCCGATGCCTTCGCCCATCTGACGATCCGCGATCAGGCGGCGGATGCGCCGGTGTTTTCGGGCTGGATGGTGGCGTCCTCCCCGGCGCTGTCGGCGCTGGACCATCCGCGCTATGATGTCTGGGTCCTGCGCTGCGACGTGCCCGACCTTGTGCTGCCCGAAGTCGAACCCCGCCCGGAAAGCGAAGGTGAGGACGCCGATCCCGCCGCCGATCCCGCGACCGACGACGGTAACGGCTGATACCCCGGCGGGTCAAAGCGGGCCGGGTTGTTCAGCGCGCGGGCCAGCCGGCGGTGATACTCGGCCCGCGGAATTTCCACCGCGCCGAGGCTCGCCAGATGCGGCGTCAGGAACTGCGTGTCAAACAGCGTGAAGCCCCCGGCCCGCAGCCGGTGCATCAGCCAGGCCAGCGCGATCTTTGAGCCATCGGTGGCGCGGGAAAACATCGATTCGCCCATGAAGGCCGCCCCCAGCGCCACGCCGTAAACCCCGCCGATCAGCGCGCCATCGCGCCAGACCTCAAGCGAATGGGCCTGACCCCGGTCATGCAGTGCCTGATAAAGCGCCGCGATGGCCGGGTTGATCCAGGTTTCCTCGCGCGCCGCGCAGGCCGCCACGACACCGGCGAAATCGCGGTTGACGGTGACCTGATAGTCGGCGCGCAATATCGCCCGGCGCAGGCTGCGCGAGATGTGAAAACCCTCCAGCGGAAACACCCCGCGCCGGCGCGGGTCGATCCAGTGCAGGTCGGGGTCCTCGCGCGACCGCGCCATGGGAAAAAGGCCCATCGCATAGGCGCGCAGCAGAAGGTCGGGGGTGATCTGGTCGGGCATGGGCTACCTGCCGGGCGGCGGGCGGCGCCCGAAGGCGCCGCGTCATCCTAGCCGAACTGGGCGGCCAGCCACTTTTCCAGCCAGTGGATGTTGTATTCGCCGTTCTGGATGTCGGGCTCGTTCAGAAGCGCGTCGAACAGCGGCACGGTGGTATCGACGCCATCGACGATCAACTCCCCCAGCGCGCGGCGCAGGCGGGCCAGCGCTTCGGGCCGGTCGCGGCCGTGGACGATCAGCTTGCCGATCAGGCTGTCGTAATAGGGCGGGATGGAATAGCCGCCATAAAGCGCCGAATCCATCCGCACGCCAAGACCGCCCGGCGCGTGGAACACCCGCACCTTGCCGGGGCAGGGGGCGAAGTTCGGCAGACGCTCGGCGTTGATGCGCACTTCGATGGCATGGCCGTTGATCTCAAGCTCGTCCTGCACGAAGGACATCGGCAGGCCGGCGGCCACGCGGATCTGTTCGCGCACCAGATCGACGCCGAAGATGCCTTCGGTGACGGGGTGTTCCACCTGCAGGCGGGTGTTCATCTCGATGAAATAGAACTCGCCGTCCTCATAGAGGAACTCGATGGTGCCGGCGCCGATGTAGTTGATCTTGGCCACGGCATCGGCGCAGATCTTGCCGATCTTTGCGCGCAGCTCGGGCGTGATCACCGGGCCCGGAGCCTCTTCAAAGACCTTCTGGTGGCGGCGCTGCAGGCTGCAGTCACGTTCGCCCAGATGCACGGCGCGGCCCTTGCCGTCACCGAAGACCTGAATCTCGATGTGGCGGGGCTTCTGCAGGTATTTCTCGATATAGACCTCGTCGTTGCCGAAGGCGGCCTTCGCCTCGGACCGCGCGGTGCGGAAGGCGACCTCAAGCTCTTCGGGGTTCCTGGCCACTTTCATGCCGCGCCCGCCGCCGCCGGCGGTGGCCTTGATGATCACCGGAAAGCCGATGGCCGCCGCCACGCCGATCGCGGTTTCATAATCCGGAACGCCGCCGTCTGACCCAGGCACCACGGGAATTCCCAGCGCCTTCGCGGTTTCCTTGGCGGTGATCTTGTCGCCCATGATGCGGATATGTTCCGCCGAGGGGCCGATGAAGGTCAGGCCGTGATCTTCCAGCGCCTGCGCGAAGCTGGCGTTTTCCGACAGGAAGCCATAGCCCGGATGCACCGCCTGCGCGCCGGTGATCTCACAGGCCGAGATGACGGCGGCCTTCTTGAGATAGCTTTCCGAACTGGGGGCCGGGCCGATACAGACGGATTCGTCGGCCATCCGCACATGCATCGCATCGGCGTCGGCGGTGGAATGCACCGCGACCGACTTGATCCCCATCTCGCGGCAGGCGCGGATGACGCGCAGGGCAATCTCGCCCCGGTTGGCGATCAGGATTTTCTCGAACATGCCCGCTTACTCGATGATCAGCAGCGGGGCGCCGTATTCCACCGGATGGCCGTCGCTGACGAGGATGCGCTTCACCGTCCCGGCGCGCGGGGCGGGGATGTGGTTCATCGTCTTCATCGCCTCGATGATCAGCACGGTCTGGCCCTCGGCCACGGTGGCGCCGACGGTCACGAAGGGGGCGGCACCGGGTTCGGCCGCCAGATAGCAGGTGCCGACCATGGGCGAGGTGACGGCGCCCGGGTGCTGGGCGGGGTCTTCGGGCGCGGCCGCGGGG
>JACZKR010000246.1 GCA_014859945.1 Paracoccaceae bacterium
GGGCGCCGGCCTTTGGCATTGCGTGCCGCACCGTATCTGGTTGAACCGTCGCGCGCGGGTCGGGGGCGAGGCAGCGCCTCGCTTTCCCCCGCCCTGGAACCGGGGATTTTCTGCCCTACCCGCCCTCGCCCTACCCCCCGAAAAGGCGGAAATAGAGACGCTCGGGCAGCCAGACCGAGGCGCGGAACAACCAGGCGAAGGGCACCGGGAAGCTGGCCGAAAAGCGGTGGCTTTTCATCAGGCGCAGCATGTGGCGGGCGGCGGCATCGGGCTCCATGATCTGGGGCATGGCGAAATCATTCTTTGCGGTCAGCCGGGTGCGGATGAAGCCCGGGTTGGCCAGCTGCACCTTCACGCCCGAACGGTGCAGGTCGGCCTGCAGGCATTCGGCCAGCGCCATGACCCCGGCCTTCGATGCCGCATAACCCACCGCGCCCGGCAAGCCCCGGAACCCCGAAAGGGACCCGGTCAGCACGATGTGCCCCCGGCCGCGCGCCACCATGCCGGGCACCACCTGCCCCAGTACGCGGGCGCAGCCGGTGAAGTTCACGTCGCACATCGCAGTCACCTGCGCGGCGTTCCAGTCCTGCGCGCGCATCGGCCAATAGACCCCGGCCAGCCACACCAGCCCGTCCACCGGCCCGGCCGCAGCGGCGGCGGCGGCCACCTGCGCATCATCGGCCACATCCATCGGCAGCGCCCTGGCCGGGCCGGGCAAGCCGGCAACCGCGGCGGCCAGCCGGTCGGCGTCGCGGGCCGACAGGATCACCTCGGCGCCCTCGGCCGACAGCAGCCGCGCAAGGGCCAGACCCAGCCCCTCGCTGGCGCCGACCAGCCACCAGCGCTGGCCCCGGAAGCTCATCGAGAAACCTCATCGGCGGGGGGCAGCGGGCGGCTGCGGTAGGCCGCACCCTTCCACCACAGCTTCAGCGCCTGCCAGTGGATCAGCGCCAGCACCCGGCGCGAGCCGAAGGGCCGGCGCAGGCAGGCGGCCACAATCGCCCGGTTGGTGAGCGGCCGCAGCGGCCCGGTCAGCGTGGCCACCACCCCCTGATCGCCCATCGCAAAGTCGATGCGGATGGCGATGCGGTCGGGGCCGATGTCAAACCGGAAATCATAGCCGCCGCCGATCGGCTGAAAGGGCGAGACGTGGAACACCTTGCGCGCCGCCAGCCGGTCGGCGGCAGTGATCGGGCCATAGTCTTCGCGGTGGCACAGGTAGGAATGCCGGTCGCCGAAGGTATTCGTCACCTCGGCCACCACCACCCGCAAGGCGCCTGCCGCATCGTGGCACAGCCAGAAGGACACCGGGTTGAAGACATGGCCCAGCACGCGCGGCTGGGCCAGAAGCAGCACCCTGTCACCGCCCGGCAGGCCATGGGCCGCCAGAACCTCATGCACCCAGGCCGGCCCACGCCCGGCACCCGGGGCGCCGCCGTGGTCGCTGTCATGCAGCGCGGTCAGGTTGGCCCGGTTGCGCGAGAACAGGGCCGGGCCGCGGGCGGTGGCGGGATCGAGCAGCACATAATCCACGGCGTAGCGGAAGGCGTTCTTCACCCCGCCCTTGCGGGCATGCACGGTATGGCCGCGCAGGTGCTGCACGCCCGTCATGCCGCCGCCCGCTGCAGGCTGCGCGCTGCCATGGCGCCGGCCACATCGACCGCGCTGGCAAAGCCGTCCTCGTGAAACCCGTCGCGCATCCATGCCCCGCAATACCAGGTGCCCGCCCGGCCGTTCCACGACCGGACCGAGGCCTGCGCCGCAAGCGCGGCATGGTCATAGACCGGATGGTGGAAGGTGACCTGATCGTAGATCATTTCCTCGGCAATCGGGTGATTGCTGTTCAGGGTGACGAACATCGGGTCATCCTGCGGGATCGGCTGAAGCGAGTTCATCCAGTAGGTCAGGTCGATCCGGTCGGGCCGCCGGCCCGCAGGTTCGCAATAGACCCAGCTGGACCATGCCCGGCGCGAGCGCGGCATCACCCGGGCATCGCGGTGCAATGTGGCACTGTTCGGCTGATAGCGAACGGCGGAAAGGGCCGCGCGCTCTTCGGGCCGGGGGGCGGTCAGCAGGCGCAGGCTGATGTCGGAATGGGTGGCAAGGACCACATCGTCATAAAGCTCCCACTCACCGCCATGGGCACGCAGGAAGACGCCGTTCGCCTCACGCCGGATGGCGGCGACGGGGGTGGCAAGGCGCAGTTCTGCCCCCTGGCGCAGCAGTTCGGCCTGAAGGCGGCTGACATATTGCGCCGACCCGCCGCGGACGGTGAACCACTGATGCTGTCCGGTGACGCTCATCAGCGCATGGTTCTGGAAGAAGCGCACCAGCGCATGGGCGGGGAAGTCGAGGATGCCCTGCACCGGGGTTGACCAGATCGCGCCGGAGATCGGCGTGATATAGTGGTCGCGGAACCAGTCCGAGGTGCCCAGCCGCCCCAGAAGTCCGCCGATGGTCAGCGCCGGGTCGGCGGCGGCAAGGGCGGGGGCGTTGCGGTTGAAATGCAGGATGTCGCGGCACATCCGCAGGAAACGCGGGCTGGCCGCGTTGCGCCTTTGGGCAAAAAGCGCGTCCAGGTTGCGCAGCCCGTATTCCAGCCAGCCACCGCCGATCGAGGCGCCAAAGCTCATGTCGCTTTCGCAGACGGGCACATCCAGCTTGTCGAACAGCGCGACAAGGTTCGGGTAGTTCACCTTGTTGAAGACGATGAAGCCGGTATCAACCGGCTGATCCCCCCGCCGCCCTGCCATGACGGTGCGGGCATGGCCGCCCAGCCGGCCCTCGGCTTCGTACAGCGTCACCGCGTGATCGCGTGCCAAAAGATGGGCGGCGGCCATGCCCGAAATGCCTCCGCCAATCACGGCAATGCGGCGTGGCGGAAGTCCGAAGGTTTCGAATGGCATGGCTGTCCCCGTGCGGTTTTGCAGGGATACGGACGGCGGGCGCAAACGGATCATTCCGCTGAAGTGATCCGCTTCGGCGCGGGCTGCGTAGAAGCCGCATGTATCTTGCACCGGACACCACCCAGAATTGCGATGCACCGCCCGCCGGGCGCCGCTATGCTGCGCGCGCAAGGCAGGTACGGGCGGTGGCAGTGACGGCAGAGACAGGCGACGGCTGGGCAGGCCTTATGACAGCGGTGCGTGACCGTCAGGACCGGGCGGCTTTTGCCGCGCTGTTCCGGCATTTCGCGCCCCGGGTGAAGGCCTTCCTGATCAAGTCCGGCACCGATGCCGCGCAGGCCGAGGAATGCGCGCAGGATGTGATGGCGACGCTGTGGCAAAAGGCGCATCTCTTTGATCCGGCGCGCGCCAGCGTGGCGACCTGGGTCTTTACCATCGCCCGCAACCGCCGCATCGACATGGCCCGGCGCGACCGCCGGCCCGAACCGGAAACCCTTGTCTGGGGCGGCGACAGCATCGAGCCCGATCAGGCCGAGGTTTACGAAGTGGCGCAGGAAAGCAGACGGCTGGCCGCCGCCCTGTCCGACCTGCCCGAAAAGCAACGCACGATGATCCAGCGGGCCTTCTACGGCGATCTGACGCACAGCGAGATTGCCGCCGAAACCGGGTTGCCGCTGGGAACGATCAAGTCGCGCATCCGTCTGGCACTGGACCGGCTGCGCGCAAGGATGACAGACGAATGAGCCGCAGAACCGATCCGATCCGCCACCACCTGTCCGAGGGCCTGTTGACGGCCTATGCCGCGGGCAACCTGTCCGAGGCCTTTGCGCTGGTCGTGGCCACGCATGTCACGATGTGCGACGACTGCCGCGCAAGGCTGGGCGCGCTTGAGGCGCTGGGCGGCGCCGTGATGGAGGCCGACAGCGTGCCGATGGACGAAGGCAGCCTTGAAGCCGTGCTGGCCCGGCTGGATGCCGCGCCCGC
>JACZKR010000247.1 GCA_014859945.1 Paracoccaceae bacterium
GGTCAAGGGCCGGGTGGCGATGCGGCCTGCTATCCTTGGCCTTTTCGCAGCTTTTCAATCAGGTCGGGCCGGCGTTCGGCGGTGATGCGTTCGGCCTCGGCCCGGCGCCAGCGGGCGATCTCGCCGTGATTGCCCGATTGCAGCACGGCCGGAATCTCGCGCCCTTCCCAAAGGGCGGGCCGGGTGTATTGCGGATGTTCCAGCAGACCGTCGGAAAAGCTTTCCTCTTCGGTCGAGGCCTGATTGCCCAGAACCCCCGGTCGCAGCCGCACGGCGGCGTCGATCATCGCCTGCGCGGCAATCTCTCCGCCGGTCATCACGAAGTCGCCCAGGCTGACCTCTTCGATGCCCCAATGGTCCAGCACGCGCTGATCCACCCCTTCGAACCGGCCGCACAGCAGGGTCAGGCCATCACAGGCGGCAAAGCGGCGGGCGGTGGCCTGATCGAAGGGCCGGCCGCGGGGCGACAGATAGACCACGGGCCAGCGGGCGCGGTCATCGGGGGCGTCCTGCATGGCCGCGTGCAGGGCGCGGTCCACCACATCGGCGCGCAGCACCATGCCGGCACCGCCCCCCGCAGGCGTGTCATCGACGTTGCGGTGCCGCCCCTCGCCGAACTGGCGCAGGTCGTGGGTTTCCAGCCGCCACAGCCCCATCTCGAGCGCCTTGCCCATCAGGGAAAGACCCAGCGTGCCCGGAAAGGCTTCGGGGAACAGGGTGACGATCCGTGCCTCCCACGCGCCTTTCAGGCGGGGCTTTTCCTCCATCAGGTCGCGCGGCTTCAGGCTGGCGCGGATCGACAGGCGGCCGTGGGATTTCTGGGTGTCGGTTTCATCTGTCATGGCTGGCTTCTAGCGCGGCGGGCGGGAAAGGTCACGCCTCGGGTGCCATGTCGCGCAGCCGGTCGCGCAGGCGGGTCAGGGCCGCGGCTGCGGCGGGGTCGGCCGTGGCGCCGATCAGCTCGGCCAGATAGTCGTCCGATGGGCAGGCCTCCCATAGACCGGGCCACAGGTCCAGCGCCGCTTCCATCCGCGTGGCATAGGTCGGGACAAGGTCGGGAAACGGGGCCAGCAGGCGCAACGCCACAGTGGGAATGTCGCCGCCCGACATCTCGGCCATCTCGCCGTCGGTCGCGTGCAGCATGAAGGCGGCGACCATGGCGCGGGGCGCGTCCTCGGCGCTGGCGGCGGCGCGCAGGGCCTGCGTCAGGGCGCTGGGTGACACTTCCTCACCCGCCCGGCGCACCACGCGGCCGATGTCATCAAGAGCGGCATCGGGGCCAAGGGCGGCGATCTCATCCACCACGCGGGCCGCCGGAGCCTCTGCCTGCGGGTCAGGCATGGCCATGGCGTTCAACTGGCCGATGGCATCGTCCAGCATCCGGTCCATCTCGGCCGCCCGCCGGGGGTTCCAGACCAGCCGAGACAGCGGCACCGACAGGGCCGACAGCGCCAGCGGCCAGATCAGCGGCAGATCGGGCAGATAGCCCGCAACCCCGCCGATCCCCCGCCCGACGCCAAACAGGATCGCCACCAAAAGAAGCTGCACCAGAACCTGCGTCACCGCCCGCAAGGGCACCGCCGGATCGCGCCAGCGCGACGCATCGCGCGGCCATTCATGGGGGCGCATCACCGCCAGCCACAGCACGAAGACCGCCGCAAAGGCATAGACGGCAGGCCAGCCGGCCCCGGCCAGACCGCCGATCAGCGGCCCCAGATAGAGAAGCGCCGTCGCGCCCATCAGCAATGTCAGACGACCTGGCATGAAGCCCCCCGTTCCCGGTGGCAAACTGGCCGGGGCGGGGGCGTTAGTCCAGCCCCTCGGGCAAGTCAGCCACGATCACGCGCGCCGCCAGATCCACCGTCGGCACCGCCGCACGGGTAAAGGGGATCATCAGCGCCGATTTCCGGCCGGGCGCGAAGACCTCAAGAATGTCACCGGCGCCGTGGTTGTGGATGGCGCGCAGGGTGCCGATGGGGGCGCCCCCCGGATCGCGCACCTCAAGGCCGATCAGGTCGGCGTGGTAGAATTCATCATCGGGCAGCCGGGGCAGCCGGCTGCGGTCGGCATAAAGGTTCACGCCGCGCAGGGCGTCAGCCTCTTCCTTGGTGCGCACACCGCCCAGCCTCGCGCCCAGCCCACCGGATACCGGCCGGGTCAGCGTGACCTTGAAGCTGCGGCTGCCGTCCTCGGTGAACAGCGGGCCGTAATCGGCAATCGCCGTGGGTTCGGCGCAGAAGGATTTCAGGCGCACCTCACCGGTCACGCCGAAAGCGCCGCCGATGGCGCCGACGCAGATGCGGTCAGCTTCGGTCATGGCATCCCCCCGCCAAAGGAAGGGCGGCCCGAAGGCCGCCCGTCATTGTCATTCTTCGGCCGGAGCGGCGGCGCGGGCGGCCTTCTTGGCGGCGCGTTCGGCCATCTGCTTGCCCGGGACGGCCGACTTCGGGTTCGAGCGGGCCTTCTTGGCCAGCACGCCGGCCGATTCCAGGAAGCGTGCAACGCGGTCGGTCGGCTGGGCGCCCTGCGCCAGCAGTTCCTTGACGCGGTCGATGTTCATGACGACGCGCTTTTCATCGTCCTTGGCCAGCATCGGGTTGTAGGTGCCCAGCTTTTCCAGGAAGCGGCCGTCACGCGGCATGCGCGAGTCGGACAGCACGATGGAATAGTGCGGGCGCTTCTTGGAACCACCACGGGCGAGACGGATCTTGGTTGCCATGTCATTTCTCCTTTTCGATGGCGTTGACGGCGCACAGGCCGGTCATTTCTGCAGTTTCTCGTGATGCCTGATGACTTCGCTGATGATGAAGTTCAGGAATTTGCGGGCGAATTCGGGATCGAGGTTCGCCTCTTCGGCCAGCCGTTCAAGCCGCGCAATCTGGCGTGCCTCACGGTCGGGGTCGGACGGGGGCAGGCCGTGTTCGGCCTTCAGACGGCCCACGCCCTGGGTGTGCTTGAACCGCTCGGCCAGGGTGAAAACCAGAATGGCATCCAGCCGGTCGATCGACTCGCGGTGTTCCTTCAAGAGCGCGGCAGCGCGGGCAACGGCTTCGTCGGTCATTGCGGTCCTTTCGGATGGTGGCGCCAGACTTCGGCCCCGTCGAGCAGGCCCTCACGCCGGGCGCCAAGGCGGCGGGCAACGGCAGAGGACCGGGCATTGCCCGGCGCGATGTAGCTGACCAGACGCGGCAGGCCCATGACCTCAAGCGCATGGTCGCGGGCGGCGATGGCCGCCTCGGTCGCATAGCCCTGCCCCTCGGCTTCGGGCAGGAAAAGATAGCCCAGTTCCGGCTCATCATCGCCCGGCTCGAAGCCGATCAGGACAAAGCCCAGCACGCGGCCACTGTCCCGCGCCTCGGCCGTCCACAACCCATGGCCGCGCAACAGCCAAAGGCCGCAGGTGGCGGCGAACTCGGTGAAGGCTTCTTCGCGGCTGAAGGGGCCGCCCAGATTCTCGCCCGCCGGACCGCAGAATATCTCGGCCCAGGCGGCGCTGTCGGCCAGAACCGGCGCGCGCAGACGCAGCCTGGCGGTTTCCAGCACCGGCAGGCGCGCGGCAAGGCCGGCGGCGAAATCGGCGGCGGGGCCGGGCAGCGGGGTTTCGTGCGGGATCATGCCGCCACCTCTGCCGGGCCGGGGTGACGCCAGATGCGCGCCGTCATGCCGGTATCGAAGGTGAACATGCCCTCGGGCCAGCAGCCCATCCGCTGCGCCAGCGCCTGAGAGCGGGTGTTCTCCTCGGCGATCAGGCTGATGGCGGTCTTCCAGCCCAGAACCTCATAGGCCCAGCGGCGGCTGGCGGTGGCGGCCTCATGCGCGATGCCGCGCCCTTCGGCAGCGTCAGACCAGACCGACCAGCCGATTTCGCCCTCGGGCCAGCCTTCGGGGAACCAGGGGCCAGCCATGCCAAGGGGTTCGCCGGTCTGACGGTCGGCAAAGATGAACATGGAATAGCCGCGATGCACCCAATGCCCGGTCAGGTGGCAGAAGGCCCGCCAGGCGATGCTGCGCTGCAGGGGGCCGCCAATATGGCGCGCGCGTTCGCTGGCCATGAACGTGGCGCAGACTTCAAAATCCGAGGGGCGCGGGCCGCGCAGGCGCAGCCGTTCGGTTTCGATCACCGGAATGCCGGACAGCGCGATCATGCCAGCCCCCGCAGGTCGTGGCGGATCACCACATCCGTCGGATCGGCGCCGGGCGCACCCACCACAACGCCGCCCAGCCGCTTGCCCAGCGCAATCGACCGCGCGTTGCCCGGGTCGATGTAATTGTCGATGTGATCCCAGCCGAAGGACTTGCGCGCCCAGACCATCACCGCCCGCGCACCTTCGGCGGCAATGCCCCGGCCCTCGGCGGCATCGGTCACGAACCAGCCAAGCTCGGGTTCAGGGTAGCCCTCGGGCTGATAAATGCCGACCTCGCCGACATAGACGCCGTCCATGTCCACCGAGAAGGGGCCAAAGCCCATCAGCGGCCATTGCCCCACTTCCGAAGCAAAGATGCGCCAGGCCTGTTCCGTGGTGAACGGCCCGCCCTCCCAGACCGAGCGGTCCGAGGCGTAGAAGGCCAGCCGATGCGCGAAATCGGCATGGACCGGCATGCGCAGCGTCAGGCGTTCCGTGATCAGCACGGGCGCGGAGGGGAAAGCGATGGTGTCGGGGCGGCGGATCATGCGGCAGCCCCGCTGAACAGGTAGATCGCGCCTTCCTCCATCCAGACTGGGCGCTGGTCCGGCGCCAGCCGCCCGCCCAGACGCCGCGCGATGGCGTGGGACGCCGCATTGTCGCGATGCACTTCGGCCTTGGCCGAGGTCAGGCCCAGCGGCCCGAAGACCCAGTTGTGCATGGCCCGGGCGGCCTCGGTCGCCAGACCCCGGCCTTCGGCTGCGGCGGTCCACAGCGACCAGGTCAGTTCAACCTGACCGGCGTCTTCCCATTGCATCGGCCCGAAATGACCGACGGGCTGGCCCGTCGCCCGTTCCTCGGCGATCAGCCGGCCGAAGCCGCGCATCACCCAATGCCCGAAGAATGAAGCGAACTGTTCCGCTGCCTGCTGTTCCTTCTTGACGCCGCCGGCATAGACGGTGCGGGGCGAAGCGCGGTAGTCGCGGAACGCCGGCCAATCCTCGGCCTTCGGCGCGCGCAGCACCAGCCGTTCCGTTTCCAGAACGGGCAGTCCGGTCAGCTGCGGGCGGAAGGCCAGGGTCATTTCTTCTTCATCAGCCCCGAAAGACCCGAGGGCAGGCCAAGGCCGCGCGGCATGCCGGGGAAGCCGCCGCCCATGCCCATGCCCTGCTGCATGCCCTTCGCGGCCTCGGCCATTTCCTCGGGCGACATCTTCGAGATGTCGGGCATGCCACCGCGGCCCATCATCTGCTTGATGGCCTGCTTCATCATGCCGCCCTTGCCCATCTTCTTCATCATGTCGGCCATCTGCTTGTGCTGCTTCAGCAGCTTGTTCAGATCGGCCACCTCCAGCCCAGCCCCGGCAGCGATGCGCTTTTTCCGGCTGGCGGCCAGAAGATCGGGGTTCGCCCGTTCCTTCTTGGTCATCGAGTTGATCAGGGCGATCTGGCGTTTCAGCATGCGGTCGTCCAGACCGGCGGCCTCGGCCTTCTTGGCCATGCCGCCCATGCCCGGCAGCATGCCCATCAGGCCCTGCATGCCGCCCATCTTCAGCATCTGTTCCAGCTGCATCTTCAGGTCGTTCATGTTGAACAGACCCTTGGCAAAGCGCTTGGCCATCCGCTCGGCCTGTTCGGCCTCAAAGGTCTCGCGCGCCTTTTCGACAAGGGCCACGATGTCGCCCATGCCCAGGATGCGGCCCGCCACACGCTCGGCCTCAAACGTCTCGATGGCGTCCATCTTTTCGCCAAGCCCGACAAAGCGGATGGGCTTGCCGGTGACGGCGCGCATCGACAGGGCCGCACCGCCGCGACCGTCGCCGTCCATCCGCGTCAGGACCACGCCCGAGATGCCGACCTTGGCATTGAACTCGGTCGCCACGTTCACGGCGTCCTGCCCGGTCAGGCCGTCGACCACCAGCAGGGTTTCGCGCGGTTGGGCGATGTCACGCACCGCCTGCACTTCGTCCATCAGCACTTCGTCGATGTGCAGGCGGCCGGCGGTATCAAGGAACAGCACGTCATAGCCGCCAAGGCTGGCCTGCGTCTTCGCCCGTTTGGCGATCTGGACCGCGCTTTCGCCCTTGACGATGGGCAGGCTGTCGACCCCGATCTGGGTGCCAAGGATCGCCAGCTGCTCCATGGCGGCCGGGCGGTTGGTATCGAGCGAGGCCAGCAGAACGCGCTTGCCGTTCTTGTCCTTCAGCCGCTTGGCCAGCTTGGCGGTGGTGGTCGTCTTGCCCGAACCTTGAAGGCCGACCATCAGGATCGTCGCGGGCGGGTTGTCGATCTTCAGGGCATCCGGCTCACCTTCGCCCGCCAGCACGCGCACCAGTTCGTCGTGCACGATCTTGACGACCTGCTGGCCCGGGGTGACCGAGCGGGTCACCGCCTGCCCCGTCGCCTTGACCTTCACCGCCTTGATGAAATCGCGCGCGACCGGCAGCGAAACGTCCGCCTCAAGCAGCGCGATGCGCACCTCGCGCAGCGCGGCCTCGACATCGGCCTCGGAAAGCGCACCCTGCTTGGTCAGTCGGTCAAAGACGCTGCCAAGGCGTTCCGAGAGGCTTTCGAACATAGCGGCACTCCTGCTTCAGGTCTGGCCCCCATATGGGTGCCGGCGGGGTTTTCCCAAAGCCCAATGCCAAGCGGCACCTGCGGGCGCAACGCGCTGGCAGGTGGCGATCCCGGCATGGGCCAAGGACCGGAAGCGTGGGGCTTCCGGGGAATTGGCTGGGGCACTACGCCGAAGGGCGCGGCCTGTCAAGCGCCGGCGACCAGATCCGACCCGATCCAGCCGTTGATGGCGGCGGCGGTGGTCTGCGCGGCGGTCTGGCTGCCGTAAACCGTGGTCACCGGAATCTGGTGGCCGTTCTGATGCACCAGCGCCGCCCGCCATGTCCGCGGCTCGGGCCGCAGGCGGCCGCGCTTGCCGGTGCTGTCACCGGGCCTGCGGCGGATCACACGGACTTGAGAAGTCGCCCCGCGGATCTGGCGCAGCACATGCACCTCGCGTCTTGTGCCGAACATGCTGCGCTCGACAATCTCGATGCGGTCGCCGGGCCGGTCCAGCGTGACGGTGATCGGCCGCACGAAAGCGCCGAAACAGCCGACGATCAGGATCAGCGCGATCACCGACAGAATGATGCCGCCCGACAACACGCCGGCCCGGAAATAGCCCCAGGCCATGAAGGCCGGCAGCGCGGCGGGCAGTAACAGCAACAGCCCGGCGCCAAGGTTCAGGTCGCGCAGAACCAGACGGTCGTGGGTATCAAGAACCACCTTCATGCCATCCCCCGGGGCCGCATACCGCGCAGTCTGGCGCCGGAACCCGCCACCCGTCAACGCGCCAGGCAGCAGGGGCTTGCATCCTGCCCCGGTTCCGGCATTACCTGTGCACAGACGCACAGGAGACCTTCGCAATGGACAACTGGGACGAGATTCGCACCGCCTTTCAGGTTGCCCGCATGGGAACGGTTTCCGGCGCGGCCGAGGTTCTGGGCGTGCACCACGCCACGGTCATCCGCCATATCGACGCGCTGGAGAAACGCCTTGGGGCCAAGCTGTTTCAGCGTCACGCCCGCGGCTATACGCCGACCGAGGCGGGGCGCGACCTGCTGGCGGTCGCCCAGACCACCGAAGAACAGTTCGGCCAGCTGGCCAGCCGCATCAAGGGCCTGGGCGAAGAGGTGGCGGGCGAACTGGTGCTGACCGCGATCACCGGCATCGCCGATCTGTTGTGCCCGGTTCTGGCGCGGTTCCAGCGCGAACATCCCAAGGTGATCGTCCGGTTCCTCAGCGACATGCGGCTTTTCCGGCTGGACTACGGCGAGGCGCATGTGGCGATCCGCGCCGGCACCCATCCGCAGGAACCCGACAACGTGGTGCAGCCGCTGGGCCGGATGCAGAACGCGCTTTACGCCGCCCGCAGCTATGCCGATGCGCGCGGCCTGCCCTCATCCGAAGAGGAACTGGGGCAGCACAGTTTCGTCGGCCCCGATGATCCAGAAAGTCGCGCGCCCTTCTACCGCTGGCTGCGCGAAAGGGTGCCGGCCGACCGCATCACCATGCGGATCACCGAGGGCGCGGCCAGCATTGCCGCGCTGGAGGCGGGGATGGGTCTGGCTTTCTGCAACACCCACTACGGCCGCAACCACCCCGATCTGGTCGAGGTTCTGCCGCCCCGCCCCGAATGGGAGGCGCCGCTGTGGATCGTGACCCATGTCGATCTGCATCGCACGCTGAAGGTGCAAAGCTTCCTCTCGTGCCTGAAGGCCGAAGCACAGGGCTGGGCCTGCGTGTGATGCTTTCGCCTTCCGCGCGCGGCCATCTGGCGATGCTGACCTTTTCGGCCCTTGTGGCGGGGTCGTTCAGCCTAGGCGCGCTGGCCGCCCCCCATGTCTCGCCCGCGGCGCTGACGGTGGCGCGGTTCGCGCTGGCCGGGGCGCTGGTCGGGACGGCGGCCGCCGCCCTGGCCGGCCTTTCCACCACGCCAGAACACGCCGTCGCCGGTGCGGCGCCGCACGAGACGGGGACCCCCTCACCATGACCGAGCAGGTCGCTGTGCCGCTGCGCGAAACTGCCCTTGTCGACGCTCACCGCGCGCTCGGCGCCAAGCTCGTTGAATTCAGCGGCTGGCTGATGCCGGTCCAGTACGGCGGCATTCTCGAGGAGCACCGGGCCGTCCGCGAGCGGGCGGGCCTGTTCGACCTGTCGCACATGGGCGAGCTGTTCGTGGAC
>JACZKR010000248.1 GCA_014859945.1 Paracoccaceae bacterium
CCGCCGCCCAGCGCGCCCTGCGGCCCGACGCGGCCGTGATCCATCACGAACGACGCCCGCGCCTGACCCCGCAGCAGCTCGATCTCATAGTCCAGACCAAGGCCGCCGCGCTGCCGGCCGGCGCCGCCCGAGCCTTCGTGCAGCGCGTAACGCCTGTAAATCACAGGAAAATTCTGCTCCATGATCTCAACCGGCGGCGCTTTTGAGATGCCGATGGTCGAGCATCCGTTCGATAGCCCGTCGCCATCGGCGCTGCCGCCATAACCGCCGCCCGAGATCTGATACATCACGAAGTCGCGGCCGCGTTCCGGGTCATGCCCGCCAAGGCCGAAGTTGCCGCTGGTGCCCGCCGGCGCCGCCGTCGCGCGGTCGGGGAACACCTGCACCAGCGCGGCAAAGACCGCCTCGGCAATGCGCTGACTGACCTCGGCCGCACAGCCCGAAACCGGGCGGGGATAGTGGGCATCAAGGAAAGTTCCTTCGATTCCCGTTACTTGCAGCGGCTCAAAGGCGCCCGCTGAAATCGGAACCTCGGGGAAGACATGGCGCACGGCCAGATAGACCGCCGAAAGCGTCGTCGCCCGGACCGAGTTCATCGGCCCCATGCAGGGCGGGCTGGAACCGGCGAAATCGAAGACCACATCCGCCCCCTGCCGCCGCACCGACAGGGCGATGGTCAGCGGCTGGTTCACCACGCCGTCGCTGTCAACGATCGCGGTGGCCACAACGGGGGTTTCGGGGAAATCCGCCAGCATCGCCCGCATCTGCCGCGCCGCCAGTTGGCGCATCCGGGCAATCGCCTCGACCACGGCATCATCGCCGTAGCGGTCCATCAGCCCCGCCAGCCGTTCCGCCCCCACCAGCAGCGCGCTGGCCTGCGCCTTCACATCGCCGATGCGCTGTTCGGACACCCGGATGTTGGAACAGATGATCTGCCAGATCTCTCGGTCCATCTCGCCTTTCTTGAAAAGCTTGACCGGAGGCAGGCGCAGACCCTCTTGTTCGGCGCTGATCGCGCTGGCCGAAAAGCCGCCGGGCACCGCCCCGCCGGTATCGGGCCAGTGGCCGGTGTTCGACAGCCAGCAGAACAATTTTCCATTGCGCCAGAAGGGCATGGCAAAGCGCACATCCATCAGGTGCGTGCCGCCAAGATAGGGGTCGTTGACAATGTAGATGTCGCCCGGCTCGGGTGCAGCCGTCTCGCCGCTGCGGATGCGTTCGACCAGGGTGCGGGTGGAAAACTGCATCACCCCGACAAAGACCGGCAGGCCCTTGGACCCCTGGGCGATCAGGCTGCCATCCTCGGCGCTGTAGATGCCGTCCGACCGGTCGTCGGCCTCGGCGATCACCGGGCTGAAGGCGGCGCGGCTGAAGGTCAGGTCCATCTCGTCGCAGACCTGCTGCAGGCCGGCCTGAATGACGGCAAGGGTTACCGGGTCAAGCATGGGTCATCCTTCTTTCGGGCGGGTGCCCCCACCCCCATCC
>JACZKR010000249.1 GCA_014859945.1 Paracoccaceae bacterium
CGTGGGGACCACACAGCCTACATTGGCGGCATTCCCCTGACCCCGGCCATCGCCGGGGTCACTCGGTGCCGGCACGCCCTGCCGCCGGTGGCCCCAAAGGCCGCCGGCCAGCGCCCGCCCCGCCCTTTGCGGGCGCTTCTCGCCCGCCGGGTCGGGCGCCGGCCTCTGTCATGGGTTCTGGCGGGCGGTCTCGCCGCAGCTTGGTCGCTGCGGGCGGGGAAAGGCGGTGCCTTTCCTTATCCGCCCGGACCTGTCGAGGCTCGCCGCCCGGCCTCTTACCCCGCCGCGAAAGCCGCGAAGCCGGCAAGGAAACCGGCCAGCCTTGTGCGGGTTTCGTCGTCGGTCAGGTTGCCCTCGCGGTCGAACAGCCCGCCGGCGCGGCTCACCATCAGCCGGCCCTCGAACCACGGGGTCGTGCCCAGTGTCCGCAGGACCGGCAGCCAGGCGTTCTGCGCCAGGATCGTGCCGAAGCCGCCGGGCGAGGCGCCGATGACCGCCACCGGCTTGCCCTTGAACAGGTCGGTGCCGCCGGGCGGGCGGCTCATCCAGTCGATGCCGTTCTTGAAGACGCCGGGAATGCCGTTGTTGTATTCCGGGGTGATCAGCAACAGCCCGTCCGCCGCCGCCAGCGCCTCTTTCAGCGCGGCAACCGCCGGGGGCACGCCCTCGGCCGCCTCAAGATCGCCGTCGTAAAGCGGCACGCCGTGCAGGGTGCGGGCATCCAGCGTCACGCCCGCCGGCGCCGCCGCTTCGGCCGCGCGCAGAAGGCCGGTGTTGAAGGACGCCTTCCGCAGGCTGCCCGAAATCGCCAGAATCCTTATCATTCGTCCCTCACTTCCGCCCCGATGCGCCGCGGCCCTCAGACCGCGTAGTATTCCCGATACCACGCCACGAACTTTGCCACACCCTCGCGGAAGCGGGTCTGCGGCGCATAGCCGGTCAGGCTTTTCAGCAGGCTCGCCTCGGCCCAGGTGGCCGGCACGTCGCCCGCCTGCATCGGCATGTAGTTGCGCATGGCGGGGCGGCCCACCTCGGATTCAATCGCCTCGACGAAATCCATCAGCCGCACCTTGTCGGAATTGCCGATGTTCACCACCCGGAACGGCGCGGCGTGCGAGAGGCTGTCGCCTTCCGGCACCGGGGCATCGGGAGTGGCCGGAACCGCGTCGATCAAAAGCCGGATGCCGCGCACCAGATCATCGACATAGGTGAAGTCGCGCCACATGTCGCCGTGGTTGTAGATGTCGATCGGCGTGCCTTCGATGATGCCCTTGGTGAACTTGAACAGCGCCATGTCCGGCCGCCCCCAGGGGCCATAGACGGTGAAGAAGCGGAACATCGTCACCGGCAGGCCATAGATATGGGCCCAGGAATGGCCCATCGCCTCATTCGCCTTCTTGGTCGCGGCATAGATCGTCAGCGGCGTGTCGGCCTTGTCGGTCTCGCGGAAGGGCATCTCTTCGTTGGCGCCATAGACGGACGAGGTCGAGGCCATCAGCAGGTGCTTCACCTCATGGTTGCGCGCCAGTTCCATGACATTGAAGGTGCCGACGATATTGGCGTCGATATAGGCGCGCGGGTTTTCCAGGCTGTAGCGCACCCCGGCCTGCGCCGCGAGGTGGATGATCACATCGGGCTTGGCCTCGGCCACCGCGCGCGCCAGCGCCGCCTGGTCTTCCAAAAGCGCTTCGGTGGTGCGGAAAGCCTCGTGCTGCAACAGCATGGCGTGGCGGCGCTGCTTCAGCCGCACGTCGTAATAATCCGTCATGCCGTCAAAGCCGTGAACGCGGTAGCCCTCGGCCAGAAGAAGCCGCGCCAGATGGAAACCGATGAACCCCGCGGTTCCGGTGATGAAGATGGTGCCCTTGGTCATGCCTGCCCTGCTGTTTGCCCCCCGGCAGGCCCGGCATAAGGCGGAACCTGCCCGGATCAAAGGGGAAACTGGCGCGGGTTGAGTCGCTGCGGCCTCTCGCCCGGTGCCGGCCGGGCATCGACCTTGCCTGCACGGTCTGCGCTGACGCGCTGTCGCCCCGTTGCGCCCGCGCGGACGGGTCAGCTGCAGCCGTCAGGGGCAATTGACCGGGGCAATTGATTTTTCCGTCCGCCGCGGACGATGGCGGACGCGCGGACGCATACAATTGCATGCCGAAATAATCGTCGCGATTTCAGGAAGTTATGGCTCCGGCGGTAGGGATCGAACCTACGACCAATTGATTAACAGTCAACTGCGCTACCACTGCGCTACCGGGGAATGCCTCGACTCGAGGATAATATTATCATTACGAAATGACTCCGTCAAACCGCTAAGTTGGCAGTGGACGCTTTGATCCTGACAGTTGAAATTGATCCTGAAAAATATCGATATATAGTAGGAAA
>JACZKR010000250.1 GCA_014859945.1 Paracoccaceae bacterium
CCCCGGCAGCCCGCAGGGCCGCATCGCGCTGCTGCATGCGCTGGCCCATATCGAGCTGAACGCGGTCGATCTGCACTGGGACATCATCGCGCGCTTCACCGACCATCCAATGCCCATGGGCTTCTATGACGACTGGGTGAAGGCCGCGGATGAGGAAGCCAATCATTTCAACCTGATCTGCGACTGTCTTGAAGCGATGGGCAGCCATTACGGCGCCCTGCCCGCCCATGCCGGCATGTGGCGGGCCGCCGAAGACACGGTGGATGACCTGCCCGGCCGTCTGGCCGTGGTGCCCATGGTGCTTGAAGCGCGGGGGCTGGACGTGACCCCGGGCATGATCGAGATCTTCCGTAAGGCCGGAGAGGCGCAGGCCCTTGCCGCGCTGGAAGTGATCTATGCCGAAGAGGTGGGCCATGTCGCCTATGGCTCCAAATGGTTCAACTGGCTCTGCGGGCGCGCGGGCGATGACCCGAAAGAGGTGTTCCACGCCCTTGTCCGCCGCTATTTCCACGGCGCGCTGAAGCCACCCTTCAACGAAGAAAAGCGCGCCGAAGCCGGCCTGCCGCCCGATTTCTACTGGCCGCTGGCCGAGGATGACGCGCCAAACACGCCGTGAAACCCCGGCGCATCGGCAAAATCCCGCCGATGAAACCCCAGTTCCAAGCGGGTTTCCGGCCGGTTTCCTCAATTCGGTTGCAGGGTTGAAACCTGCGGCTTAATCAGTTGCCACCCCCTGGGGAGGGGCTTCACCAACTGGACCGGAACCGCCTGACGTGCTGACCCGCATCGCCTATCGGATCAATGCGACGCTTGAGCGGCATTTTCCCGAACAGCGGCTGTTCCTGAAATCCGATACCGAGACGCGCTTCATCCGGCTGCGCCCGGCGACGCAGGCGATTGCCGTTGTGGTGGGGGGGCTTGCTCTGGCCTGGACGGTGCTGGCCACCGCGATCCTGATGTTCGATTCGATCTCGGCCGGCACCTCGCGCACGCAGATCGAACGGCAGCAGGCGCTTTATGAACGCCGCCTGTCCGATCTGTCCGACGACCGCGACCGCCGCGCCGAAGAGGCCGCCCGCGCGCAGGAACGCTTCAATCTGGCGCTGGAACAGGTGGCCGACATGCAGTCGCGCCTTCTGGCCTCGGAAGACCGCCGGCGCGAACTGGAAACCGGGATCGACGTGATCCAGTCCACCCTGCGCCGCACCATTCAGGAACGCGACGAAGCCCGGGCCGAAGCCAACCGCGCGCAAGAGGTTCTGGCCTCGTCCGGTGGTGCCGTGACCGAAGCCGGTCGCGCCCGCGATGCCGCCGCCACCGTGGCCTTCCTGACCGACAAGCTGGGCGACACCGCCGAGGAACGCGACCTGATGGAAGGCGCCGCCAAGCAGGCCGCCGTCAAGGTCGATGAGATCGCCGCCGAGAAGAAGGCGCTGGAACTGCGCAACGAGGTCATCTTCGCCCAGCTGGAAGAGGCGCTGACCGTGTCGGTCGAGCCGCTGGAAAAGATGTTCCGCGCCGCCGGCCTGCAACCCGACGATCTTATCGCCGCCGCCCGCAAGGGCTATTCCGGTCAGGGCGGGCCGCTGACACCGATTTCGCTTTCCACCTCGAACATGCCGCCCTCGCCCGAGGAAATCCGCGCCAATGCGATCCTCAAGGGGCTGGATGAGATGAACCTTTATCGTCTGGCGGCCTTCAAGGCCCCCTTCGGCATGCCTGTGCGCACGGCCGTCCGCTATACCTCGGGCTTCGGCGGGCGGAATGACCCCTTGGGCCGCGGCTACCGCCGGCATGAGGGGCAGGACATGGCCGGCGATTACGGCAGCCCGATCTATGCCACCGCCGACGGTGTGGTCACCTATGCCGGCTGGGAAAACGGTTATGGCCGGCTGGTCAAGATCCAGCACGCCTTCGGCATCGAGACCCGCTACGGCCACATGTCGCAGATCAGGGTCGATGTCGGCCAAAGGGTCTCGCGCGGGGACCGGATCGGTGATATGGGCAATTCTGGCCGCTCGACCGGCACGCATCTTCACTACGAGGTCCGCATCGGCGGAACCGCCGTCAATCCGATGACCTTCATCAAGGCAGGCAGCAATGTTTTCTAAAAGCCGCATCAACGAACCGGGCCCCGCAAAGCCGGGCGAAACCGACAAGCCCAAGACGCCCGAGGCCCCTGCCGCCAAGCCGTCGATGGATTTCAGCGCCCCCGCCCCCAAGGGCAAGGTGGCCGCTTCGGTGCTGTCGGCCGACCTGACCGTGGTGGGCAACCTGCGCACCACCGGCGACATCCAGGTGGAGGGCACCGTCGAGGGTGACATCCGCGCCCATCTGCTGACCGTCGGCGAAACCGCGACGATCCGGGGTGAGATCGTGGCCGACGATATCGTGGTGAACGGCCGCGTCATCGGCCGGGTGCGTGGCCTGAAGGTGCGCCTGACCTCGACCGCCAAGGTCGAAGGCGACATCATCCACAAGACCATCGCCATCGAAAGTGGCGCGCATTTCGAAGGCTCGGTCCAGCGTCAGGACGACCCGCTGGCCACCGGCCGCACCGCCGTGCCGCCCCAGCGCAGCACCGCCCCCGCCGTGACCGGCGAAGAGCCCTGATCGGAACGCCCGCTGCGACAGGAGACAGGCGCCCCCCGGGGCGCCTTTTCATTTGGGGGCGGTAACCCGGTGGTGCGTGCAAGCACGCACCCTACGGCCCGCCCGCTGCCGCACAGGGCGCGGTGCCCGGCAAGGGCAGAACCGTATCCACCCGGCCCTGCCGCGGCACGATCTGCAGCGCCGCTGTAGCCGGGCCGGCCCCGGCGACAAGGATGACGTGATCGGGCTGCGCATAGCGCTCATGGTTCAGCCCGGCCGCCCCGATCCGCGCGGCCACCTCGGCTTCGCTCAGGCCCGCCAGCCCGGCCCGCAGCAGCGTCACTGCCGCCGCCCGGCCGTCAGCCTCACGAGCCAGTTCATCGCAACGGTCGCCGGCCGCGACCGCCCGATCCAGCCCGCGCAGCCCCTGCCCGGCCAGATGCACCGCCAGCCCGCCGGCCAGCACACCGGCTGATACCAGCATCCAGCCCCTCACCACCCGATCACCCGGCGGTAGAGGTGCCAGCTTGCGTGCCCGAACACCGGCAGGACCACGAACAGCCCCAGAAACCCCGGCAGCATCGCCAGAAACAGTGCCGTCCCGATCAGCGCGCCCCAGCCCAGCATGACCACCGTGCTTTCCCTGACCACCCCGAACGAGGTCAGCATCGCCGTGACGAAATCCACCTCCCGGTCCAGAAGCATCGGCAGGCTGACCACCGTCAGGCTGAACAGCATCCCGGCAAAGGCCGCCCCCACCGCCGTTCCCATGGCCAGCATCGTCAGCCCCTCGCGCGTGGCAAAGACGGCGAGCGAGGAACTGACATTGGTCATGGTGGCGTTGCCCAGGAACAGCGCAAAGATCATGTGGGCAAGGAAGTTCCAGAACAGGAAGAAGATCACGATCACCGCCGCCATCGAGGGGATCTGGCGGTCTTTCTGACGGAAGATCACCCCGAACACCTCATGCCGGTTCAGCGGGATTCCGGCCTCAAGCCGGCGTGAGACCTCATAGAGCCCGCAGGCGATGAAGGGGCCCAGAATGGGAAAGCCGGCACTGGCCGGCAGTGTCCACCACAGCTGCCCCTTCTCGGTCAGCGCCCAGCCGACCAGCCAGCCGCCCAGCACATAGAAACAGGCGAAGAACAGCCCGTAATGGGGGGCGGCCAGAAAGTCGCGCCAGCCCGCGCGCAGGGCGCCCGAGATGTCGGACCATTCGGCATGCAGGATTTCCGGCCTGTCGGCCGCGCGTTCGTCCATTCCGTCCTCCCTTGCTGGCCAAAGCCTATGCGCGGGATACGGCATTGCGAAAGATGTATTTGCTGCGCGGCTTTGCGCGGCGAAGCTCAGTCCTCGGCGTTGGCCTCGGCCCGGCTCTTGCCCGCCACATCCATCGCCAGCGTCGCGGCCATGAAGGCATCCAGATCGCCGTCCAGCACGCCCTGGGTGTCGCTGGTTTCGTGGTTGGTGCGCAGGTCCTTGACCATCTGGTAGGGCTGCAGGACGTATGAGCGGATCTGGTTGCCCCAGCCGGCATCGCCCTTGGCCTCATGCGCCTGGTTGACGGCCGCGTTGCGCTTGTCCAGTTCCTGCTGGTAAAGCCGCGCCTTCAGCGCGTTCATCGCGATGTCGCGGTTCTGGTGCTGCGATTTCAGCGACGAGGTCACCACGATCCCGGTGGGGAAGTGGGTGATCCGCACCGCCGAGTCGGTCTTGTTGACGTGCTGGCCGCCCGCGCCCGAGGACCGGAAGGTGTCGATGCGGATGTCCTTGTCCAGAACCTCAATCTCGATGTTGTCATCCACCACCGGATAGACCCAGACCGATGCGAAAGAGGTCTGCCGCTTGTCGCCCGATCCGAAGGGGCTGATGCGCACCAGACGATGCACGCCCGATTCCGATTTCAGCCAGCCATAGGCATTGTGCCCGGCGATCTTGTAGGCGACCGACTTGATGCCCGCCTCTTCGCCCGGGGTCTCGGACAGCATTTCCACCTGATAGCCCTTGCGCTCGGCCCAGCGGACATACATCCGCGCCAGCATCTCGGCCCAGTCCTGGCTTTCGGTGCCGCCGGCGCCGGCGTTGATTTCAAGGAAGGTGTCGTTGCCGTCGGCCTCACCGTCCAGCAGAGCTTCAAGTTCCTTCTGCGCGGCTTCCGCCGACAGCGCGACCAGCGCCGCCTCTGCCTCGGCCACCACCTCGGCGTCTTCCTCCATCTCGCCCAGTTCGATCAGCTCGACATGGTCCTTCAGCGCCTGCGACAGCCGCTTGTAGGTGCCCATGGCGTCGATCAGCGCCTGACGTTCCTTCATCAGCTTCTGCGCCTTGGCCGGATCGTTCCACAGGTCGGGCGCCTCGATCAGCGCGTCGAATTCCTCAAGCCGGTGCGGCGCCGTCTCCCAGTCCAGCCGCTGGGCCAGAAGGCGCAGCGATTTCCCGATCTGGTCAACGTGGTTCTGCGTCTCGGCGCGCATGGGCGGTCCTTATGCGATGGGCTGGCGGGTGATAACGCGGCCCCCGGGTTTGGGCAAGGCCCCCGCCCCCCATCC
>JACZKR010000251.1 GCA_014859945.1 Paracoccaceae bacterium
GGGGCCAGTGCAAGCACCAGCCCCTCGATCACCAGCACAAGGCCAAGGCCCAGTGCAAGCCAGCTCATGGTGCGGCAGGGGCCGCGGCGGGCGGGGCGGGAACCACCGCCGGCTTGCCCTGATCGCTGTTCAGATAGTCGAAGAAGGCCGAGTCGGGCGAGATGACCAGCGAGGAATTCGACCCCAGCAGCGCCCGTTCGTAAGAGGTCAGCGAGCGGGTGAAGGCGAAGAATTCCGGGTCGCGGCCAAAGGCTTCGGCATAGATGCGGTTCCGCTCGGCGTCGGCCTCACCGCGGATGACTTCGGCGTTCTTGCGCGCTTCCGAGGTCAGTTCCACCACCGTCCGGTCGGCCGCCGCGCGGACGCGCTGCGCGGCTTCGTTGCCCCGGCCGATTTCGTCGGCCGCCTCGCGCTGACGTTCGGCCCGCATCCGGGCGAAGGTCGCTTCAAGGTTCTGGTCGGGCAGGTCGGTGCGCGTCAGGCGCACGTCGATGACCTCGACCCCCAGGCTTGCCGCCTCGCGCCGGGCCAGATCGCGGATCTGGTTCATCAGCGCGGTGCGGTCTTCGGACAGGACGCGCCCCGAAGGCACCGAACCCAGAACCTCGCGGATGGCGGCGTTGATGATGCGGTCCAGACGCGCCCGGGCCGAGGTTTCGCCGCCGGCGCCGACCGCCTCGCGGAAGTCCACCAGATTGGTGATCCGCCAGCGCGCGAAGGCATCGACCACCAGACGGCGGTCATCGGCCGGGGTGACTTCGATGGCCTGGGTCGGCAGGCCCAGGATGCGGTCTTCGTAGCGCACCACGTCCTGGATCAGCGGGATCTTGAAGCCAAGGCCCGGCTCGGTGATCTGCTGCTTCACCTGACCGAACTGCAGGACCAGAACCCGCTCACGCTCATCCACGATGAAGACCGAGGACAGGCCGACGGCGGCAAGGATGGCGACGGCGGGAAGGATGAAGACGCTGCGCATCAGTTCGTCCCCCCTTGCGTCGCGGCGGCGGCCCCGGCGCCCATGCGGCCCAGCTCGTTCAGCGGCAGGAAGGGCACCACGCCCTGCCCCCCGCCTTCGCCCGAGGTCACGCCGTCAAGGATCACCTTGTTCATCCCGCCCAGAACCTTTTCCATGGTTTCCAGATACATCCGCTTGCGCGTCACATCCGGCGCCTTCACATATTCCTCATAGACCGCCAGGAAGCGGCTGGCTTCGCCCTGCGCGTCGTTGACCACGCGGGCGCGGTAGGCCTCGGCCTCTTCCACCAGCTGCGCGGCCTGACCGCGCGCCCCGGCGGTGACGCGGTTGGCATAGGCATCGGCCTCTTTCTCCAGCCGGTCGCGTTCCTGCTGGGCGGCCTGCACCTCGCGGAAGCTGTCGATGACCTCGCGCGGCGGGTCGGCGCGGTCAAAGTTGATCCGCACGATGTTGATGCCGGACTGATAGCTGTCGAGCGTGCTTTGCACCGCCGCCCGCAGATCGGCGGCAATCGCGCCACGGTCACGGTTCAGGACCGGCGCCAGTTCCGACCGCGCGATGATGTCGCGCATGGCGCTTTCGGAAACCGCGCGGATCGTGTCGGCCGGATCGGCCAGGTTGAACAGGTAGTTCGCCGGGTCCGAGATGTTCCAGACCACCTGGAACTCGATATCCACGATGTTCTGGTCCCGGGTCAGCATCAGCCCGGTATCCATCTGGCCGCCGGCGCCGGTGCCGATATCGGTGGTCTGTTCCAGCGCCACCGGCACGATTTCGGCGGTGACAACAGGCCAGGGCGCAAAGTTCAGGCCGGGATTGCCCAGCGTCGAAAACTCACCCAGGAACAGCTCGACCGAGCGTTCTTCGGGCTTCACCGTGTAGAAGGACAGATAGCCCCACAGGCCGATGGCCGCGAGCGCGCCCAGCATCAGGCCCTGACGGGTGAACAAGGGGCCAGCCCCGCCGCCCGCGCCGCCGCCCGGAGGCGTGCCGCGATTGCCGCGCCCGCCCATCAGGACGCGCAGCTGTTCCTGGCCCTTCTTCATCAACTCGTCGATCTCGGGGATCTGGGGCCCCTCGCCCGGCCGGCGGCCGCCGTTGTTGCGGCGCCCGTCGTCGCGCCCGCCGCGATCGTTGTCGCCACCACCGCCCCCGCCCCAGGGGCCACCGCTGCCAGCCATCGACTTTCCTTCCCTTGTCGTTCTCTCTGCCCTGAATTGGGCACATCGGCCGGGAAATCAAGCACCAAGCGCCGGCTTTCCCGGTTTCGGCCCGGTCAATAGACCCGGGCGGGCTTGCGCATCGTCACCAATTCCTCGGCCGCGGTGGGATGCACGGCCACGGTGCGGTCGAAATCCTCTTTGGTCGCCCCCATGCCGATGGCGATGGCGGCAAGCTGGATCATCTCGGCCGCGCTGTCGCCGACGATATGGCAGCCCAGCACCTTGCGGCTGACCGGATCGACCAGAAGCTTCATCAGCATGCGGTCCTGCCGGCCGGCAAAAAGCGTGCGCATCGGGCGGAACGAGGCGGAGTAGACCTCAAGCGGGCCCAGCTTGCGCGCCTCTTCCTCGGTCAGGCCGACCGAGGCAAGCTCCGGCTGGGTAAAGACGGCGCTGGCGATGTTCACATGGTCGAACCGCGTGGGCACGCCGCGAAAGACGGTGTCGGCGAAGGCGTGGCCTTCGCGGATGGCGACCGGCGTCAGGTTGACGCGGTTCGTCACGTCGCCCACCGCATAGACCGAAGGCACGGCGGTCTGCGACCATTCGTCCACCTCGATGGCGCCGGCGCGGTCCAGCGTGACGCCCAGCGCCTCAAGCCCCAGACCGCGGGCATTGGGGCGGCGGCCGGTGGCGTAAAGCACCAGATCAAACTCGCGCTCGGTCCCGTCGGTGGCCACGGCGCGGATGCCGCCTGTAGCCTTTTCCAGCCGCAGCACATCGGTGCCGCAATGCACCGCGATCCCGGCGGCCTGCATGGCGTTCGAGACATGGCCCCGCGCCTCGTCATCGAAGCCGCGCAGAATCTGGGCGCCGCGGTAGTACTGCGTCACCTCTACCCCCAACCCGTTCAGGATGCAGGCGAATTCGCTGGCGATATAGCCGCCGCCCACCACCAGCGCCCGGCGCGGAAGGGCTGGCAGATCGAACATCTCATTCGAGGTGACGGCCAGTTCCCGGCCCGGAATATCGGGCACGAAGGGCCAGCCGCCGGTGGCGATCAGGATGTGGCGGGTGGTGAACCGCTCACCTGTCGCCAGGCGCACGGTATGGGCATCTTCCACCACGGCGCGGGTATCGTGGATGGTCACGCCTGCGTTCTTCAGCGTGCCGCGATAGGCATTCTCCAGCCGGTCCAGTTCCGCCGCCAGCGCCTTGCGGAAATGCGGCCAGTCGAAGGCGCCGCCCTGCACGTCCCAGCCATAGGCGCGGGCATCGGCCATCGCATCGGGGAAGGCCGAGGCGAAGACCATCAGCTTCTTCGGCACGCAGCCGCGGATCACGCAGGTGCCGCCCATGCGGCTTTCCTCGGCCAGCCCGACCTTCGCCCCGCCCTCGGCCGCCGCGATCCGCGCCGCGCGCACCCCGCCCGAACCGCCGCCGATGACGAAAAGGTCGTAGTCGAAATCAGTCATGGCGTTGTCCTTCTGGCCGGCGACAGACCGGGGGTTTCACACCCCCGGACCCCCGTGGGATATTTGGGGAGAGAGGATGGGGAAGAAAAGATGGCAGCGCGGAACCGCCCTAATCGCCCAGATCGGCGAAGATGTTCTGCGAGGGGGCGAAGAGGATGCGGTCATCCTTCTCGGTGCCTTCGTTGATGTCGCGCACCGTGACGCGGCCATCGCCGTGGCCGATGATCACGATGTCGCAGATGTCGATGAAAAGCCCGTTCTCCACCACGCCGGGGATCTGGTTCAGCACCAGCGACAACTGGCGGGGATTGCCGATGCGGCGCAGATGCAGGTCGACGATATAGTTCGCCTCATCGGTCAGCAGCGGCTTGTCGCCGTTCATCCGCAGGGTCACGTCGCGGTCAAGCACATCCATGCCGACCAGCAGTTCCTCGACCAGCGCCTTGGTGGTCTGCCAGCCGAAGGGGATGATTTCCACCGGCAGCGGGAAAGAGCCGAGCTGCGCCACCTCTTTGGCGGCATCGGCGATGACGATCATCTGGTCCGAGGCGGTGGCGACGATCTTTTCCTGCAACAGCGCCGCGCCGCCGCCCTTGATCAGCGCAAGATTGGGGTCGAACTCATCGGCGCCGTCGATGGTCAGGTCCAGCCACTTCACCTCATCCAGCGAGGCGACGGGAACGCCCACCTGCCGCGCCAGTTCGGCCGTGCGGGTCGAGGTGGGCACGCCCACCACGCGCAGGCCTTCCTCGCGGATACGTTCGCCCAGACAGCGCACCATCCAGGCGGCAGTGGACCCGGTGCCGAGGCCCAGCTTCATCCCGTCCTGCACGAAATCCACCGCGCGCTTTGCGGCAACGAATTTTGCCTTGTCGATCGGCGAAAGTTCGGCGGGCATGGGCGACTCCTCGGGCTTTGTCCGCTTATAGGCAAGGACGCGGGGGGTGGCGAGGGGCAATGCAGGGCGCGCATGCGGGCATCCGGTGTTGCAAAGCGTCGCTTTTCGCATTCCTGTCCGCCTGCCGCCGCGCCATTATCGCCCGGCGAACAGGAGGGCCCGATGTACCGGCTGCATGCTTCCCCGGATTCCGCCTCGATGGCGGTGCGGATGGTTCTGCTTGAACTGGGCCTGCCCCATGAGCTGCGCCCGGTGGACCGCGCGGGCGGCGAACTGGCCAGCCCCGATTACCGCGCGCTGCATCCGCTGGGGCTGATCCCGGCGCTCGAGACGCCCGACGGCACGATGTTCGAAACCGCAGCCATCCTGTTGTGGCTGGCCGACCGCGCGCCGCAATCGGGCCTTGCCCCGGCGCCGGACAGCGCGGCGCGGGCGGATTTCCTGAAATGGCTGTTCTTCACCTCGACCAACCTGCATCCGCATCTTCTGAACCTGTTCTACCCCGACCGGGCGGCGGGGGCGGCCAATGCCGGGGCCGTCACCGAAGCCTCACGCGCGCGGATCGGCACGCTGATGGCCGCGCTTGAGGCGGCGGCGGCGCGGGGGCCGGACTGGCTGTCGGACCGCCGGCCGACGCTGATGGGCTATTATCTGGGCATGCTGCTGCGCTGGCTGGGGTCGTTCCCGCCGGGCGATCCGCGCCGCGTCGAACTGACCGAATACCCGGCGCTGCACCGGGTGGCCGCCTATATGGAAACCCGGCCCGCCGCGCAGACCGTTGCCGCCGATGAGGGCCTTGGCCCCCTTCCCTTCACCGAACCCGCCTGAGGCCCCATGTTCCTTTCCGTCTTCGACATGTTCAAGGTGGGCGTCGGCCCATCCTCCAGCCACACGATGGGGCCGATGGTGGCCGCCGGGCGGTTCCTGGAAACGCTGCGCCGGTCGCCCTTTCATCCCCGGGGGCTGAAGGCCTCGCTGCACGGATCGCTGGCATTTACCGGGGTGGGCCATGCCACCGACCGCGCGACGATCCTGGGCCTCGCCGGGTTCGAACCGGCGAGCTATGACGCCGAGAAGGCCGAGGCCGCGCTGGCCGCCATCGCCGCCACCCACAGCATCACCCCGCCGGGCCTGCCCGAGATGGCCTTCGATCCGAAGAAGGATCTGAGCTTCGACTTCGGCCCCGCCCTGCCCGGCCATGCCAACGGCATGATCCTGAAGGCCACCGACGCCGAGGGCGACGTGCTGCTGGAGGAAACCTATTACTCGATCGGCGGCGGCTTCGTGCTGACCGCGGGCGAACTGGCCGAAGCGGGCGGCGCCGGCGCCAAGGCACGGGCCGATGTGCCCTATCCGTTCGAGACGGCGGCCGAGATGCTGCAGATGGCGGCGGCTTCGGGCCTGTCCATCGCCCAGATGAAACTGGCCAATGAGCTGAAATTCCGCACCAAGGCCGAGGTGGACCGCGGCATCGCCCGGCTGTGGGAGGTGATGAACGCCTGCATCAGCCGCGGCATGGCGGGCGAAGGCATCCTGCCCGGCGGGCTGAAGGTGCGCAGGCGCGCCAAGGGCATCCATGACGCGCTGATCGCCGAACGCGGGCTGAACCTGACCGCGCCGCACACGATCAACGACTGGATGAGCCTTTATGCCATGGCGGTGAACGAAGAAAACGCCGCCGGCGGTCAGGTGGTGACGGCGCCCACCAACGGCGCGGCCGGGGTGCTGCCGGCGGTGATCCGCTATTGGCTTGACCATGTGCCGGGCGCCAACCCCGCGCGGCTGGGCGAATTCCTGCTGACCGCGGCGGCAATCGGCGGGCTCTGCAAGCACAACGCCTCGATCTCGGGCGCGGAATGCGGCTGTCAGGCCGAGGTGGGTTCGGCCGCCGCCATGTCGGCCGCCGGGCTGGCGGCGGTGCTGGGCGGCACGCCGATGCAGGTGGAGAACGCCGCCGAAATCGCGCTGGAACATCACCTCGGCATGACCTGCGACCCGGTCAAGGGGCTGGTGCAGGTGCCCTGCATCGAGCGGAACGGTCTGGGCGCGATCAAGGCCGTCTCGGCCGCCAGCCTCGCGCTGCGCGGCGACGGGGTCCATCTGGTCAGCCTCGACGCCTGTATCGAGACCATGCGCCAGACCGGCCACGACATGCACGAGAAATACAAGGAAACCAGCCTCGGCGGGCTGGCGGTGAACGTCCCGAACTGCTGAGCTTCCGGCAGGGGCCGCCTCGGGGGGCATCTAGCCCCCGCTCGGCGGCGCTGCCGGGCGCTTCTGCCCAAAGGGCGGGGCGGGCGGAAAGGGCGGCGCCTCCGGCGGGAGTATTTTGAAAGGTGCAATGGGAAAGGGAGGGCTGCCTGCGCGCGCCCCGGCCGACGGCACCGGTCCGGTGCGCAGGAAGAGCTTTCCACGCAACCGGGGCGACTTGCACCTTGCGGTCAACGGGACTCCTCCCTGTACCGCCCGGCCATCCTGCTCTACCCCGGTTAACAGAGCATTGACCGCGCATTTGCAC
>JACZKR010000031.1 GCA_014859945.1 Paracoccaceae bacterium
GCCTGAACCGCAGCCCGCCCCGCCGGCTGAGAATGTGAATCCCTCGATGCATCTGGCCGAGGGGCTAGGTGAACCCGCGCTGATCAGTGACGGCTATTTCGACTTCTTCCCCCTGAACCCCGACGGCACGCCGGGCGACCGGTTGGAAACCCTTTACGGCCAGCGCAACGGCAGCCTGCCGCCGGGGCCATACCGCGTCACCGCCCATCTGGGCGCGGCCGAGGCGAGCGTGGATTTCACGGTTGCGGCCGATGCCGTGGCCACGCCGGCGGTGATCCTGAATGCCGGTGTCGTCACCGTGCAGCTGATGGCGCAGGCGGGGGTGGAAACCGGCGATGCGGGGTTCTGGGAGTTGCAGCAGGACGGCCGCACCGCCGCTTTCGGCTATGGCAGCGGCACCGGCGTGGTGCCGGCGGGCGATTACACCCTGCGCGCCACCTTCGGCGCGGCCGAACTGACCCGCCCCTTCACCATCACCGCCGGTGAGGAAAAGACCGAAGAGGTGATCATGGGCACCGGGCAACTGGCGCTGGAGGTGGTCTATGCCCCGGGCGTGAAGGTGGAAGATGACGCGCAGTTCGTGGAGTTCTTTCAGGCCGCCGCCGATATCAACGGCAACCGCAAGTCGGTGGCCTTCGCCTACAAGGCCGCGCCGCGCTTTGACCTGTCTCCGGGCGATTATCTGGTGCGGATCACCCTGGGCGGCACGGTGGTGGATGTGCCGGCCAGCATCACCGCCGGCAGCGAAACGCGGCTGACCGCCGATCTGCAGGCGGGCGTGGCGGCCTTTGACCTGCCGGGCACCGAGGGGTTGCTGCAAGAGGTGCTGACAGCCAAGGCCGACATTGCCGGCAACCGCAAGAGCATGGCGTTTTCCTACAACGCGACATGGCAGACCACCCTGCCCGCCGGCGATTATGTGGTGACGATCGCGGCGCCCGAGGGTGCGCGCGAGCTGCCCTTCACCGTGACCGCCGGCGCAAGGACCGAGGTCCGCCCCTGATTCATCCCCCCGCTTGACGACGGCGGCGGGGTGGCTTAGGTCAGGGGCATGCGGGTGTAGCTCAATGGTAGAGCCGCAGCTTCCCAAGCTGATGACGAGGGTTCGATTCCCTTCACCCGCTCCAATCCCCCCAACCGAAACGAAAAGGCGACGCCGAAGCGCCGCCTGTCATGCCCGTTCGGGCTGCGGTCAGCGGTAGATGAAGCCATAGACCGGGTTGGTGCGGCCCAGCGTGCCGCCGGAATTGGCCACCCGCACCTCGGACCAGTCGTTCTTGGCCGAGACATCGACGACCAGCGTGTCTTCGGTGATGCGGTTGCGTTCCCAGTTGGCCTGATCGACCAGAATCTCACGTTCCGAGACGATCTTGGACACCACGGCGACATGGCCCATCGGCATGGCGCGGCTGGCGCGGAAATTCATCACGGCGCCGACCTGCGGTTCCTGCCCCCGGGCGTAGCGGTCGGCGGCCTGTTTCCACCAGGTGGCGGCATTGCCCTTGATTTCGATCCCGGTGACGGCGCGGGCGAAGGGGACGCACCAGATGCGGCCCTTCTTGGGGGCGGCGACCTGTTCGGCCACGGCGGCCTTCACCTCGGCGCGGGCTTCGTCGGTGACCGCTTCTTCCTGCCGTTTCATCCCGCCGAAGAGGCGGAACTTGCCCTTCTTCTTGACCGGCTGGACCTGCTCATCCGGGCTGCGTTCGGCGTGAACGGCGGTGGCGGGCAGCATCAGCGAAAAGGCGATGAGGGCGGCGGTGAAGGTGCGTGCAGTCATGGTCTTCCGGTCGGTGGTTTCGGTCGGCGGTCCGATCACGCTGCCGCGATGCGGCGTGATCAGGCGAGGAGGGTCTCGCACGCAGGCCCCGGCTGCCGCAAGCCGGGGAAAATCCGCTGAGCGAATCTTCGCCAACCGGCGCTCTGCCCGCAGGCCGGCTGCTGCCGGACCGGCGGGAATGGCGGCTTTTCTTTCGGCCACGCCCGCGCTAGCACGGTCGGGTCAATTCGAAGGAGCATCCCATGACGAGCGAGATCAAGCGCATCGGTGTCGGCCCCCGCATGTCGGAGGCGGTGGCCTATAACGGCATCGTCTGGCTGGCCGGTCAGGTCGGCAACCCCGGCGACAGCGTGGCCGACCAGACCCGCCAGTGCCTTGCCGAGGTGGACCGCATCCTGGCCGAAGCCGGCACCGACAAGACCCGCATCCTGTCGGCCCAGATCTGGCTGGCCGATATCGCCACCTTCGGTGAGATGAATGCGGTCTGGGATCAGTGGGTGCCGCAGGGCCACACCCCCGCCCGCGCGACGGGTGAGGCGAAGCTGGCCACCCCCGACTATCTGGTCGAGGTCATCGTGACGGCGGCGCTGAAGTAAGGGCAAATTTCTTCGAAGAAATTTGCAATTTCCTTGGAAGGAAATTGAAGAAGGGGGGCTTTCCGCCCCCCTGCCCGTTCCGGGCACCCCCCGAGGATATTTTCCGAGAGAGGATGATCAGGGTTTGAGCCACGCCACCAGCGCGGCGGTCGAGCCGTCCTTGCCCTCGGTCCCGGCCTTGCCTTCCAGCACCGGCTGCAGCGCCAGCGCCAGTTCCTTGCCCAGTTCCACCCCCCACTGGTCATAGGAGTTGATGCCAAGGATCACGCCTTCGGCAAAGACCCGGTGTTCGTAAAGCGCGATGATCTGGCCCAGCGTGAAGGGGGTCAGCTGCGGATAGGCCAGCGTGGTCGAGGGGCGGTTGCCGGGGAAGACGCGGTGGCGGGCCTGACGTTCCAGCTCGGCCCCCGTGGCGCCCTTGCGGGCCATGATGGCGCGCGCCTCATCGAGACTGCGGCCGCGCAGCAGCGCCTCGGACTGGGCAACGCAGTTCGCCACCAGAAGCAGGTGCTGGTGGGCGAGGTCGGGTTCGTGCCCCTGACGCGCCACGAGGAATTCACAAGGCACCACCCGCGTGCCCTGATGGATCAGCTGGTAGAAGGCGTGCTGGCCGTTGGTGCCCGGCTCACCCCAGACCACCGGGCCGGAGTTCACCACCAGCGCGCTGCCATCCACCGCGACGGACTTGCCGTTGCTTTCCATCTCAAGCTGCTGGAGATAGGCCGGCAGGCGCGAGAGGCGCTGGTCGTAAGGCAGGACGGCGCGGGTGGCATGGCCGCAGATCTGGTTGTGCCAGATGCCGGCAAGGGCCAGCATCACCGGCATGTTCTGCGCGAAGGGCGCGGTCAGGAAATGGCCATCCATCGCCCGGCCGCCGGCCAGGAACTGGCCGAAGTTTTCCGGCCCCACCGCGATCATCAGTGACAGGCCGATCGGACCCCACATGGAATAGCGGCCGCCGACCCAATCCTCGAACCCGAAAACGCGGGCGGGATCAATGCCATAGGCGGCGGTCTTGTCACCGGCGGTTGATACGGCGGCGAACTGCGCCGCGGGGTTGGCGACGCGGGCCGCCATCCAGCGTTTCGCGGTGTCGGCGTTGGTCATCGTCTCGATCGTGGTGAAGGTTTTCGAGGCGACGATGACCAGAGTGGTTTCGGGGTTCAGCCCCTTCAGCGTGTCGGCGATATGGGCGCCGTCGACGTTCGAGACATAGTGCAGCCGCGGCCCGTCGTGGAACGGCGCCAGCGCAAGGGTGGCCATGGCGGGGCCAAGGTCTGACCCGCCGATGCCGATGTTGATGACATCGGTGATCGGCCCGCCCTGACCGCGGAAGGCGCCCGAGCGCACATCGCGGGCGAAATCGGCCATGCGGGCGCGGGTGGCGCGCACCTCGGGCAGCACATCGGCGCCGTCGACGCGGATCACCGCGTCATCGCCGGCCCGCAAGGCCACATGCAGCACGGCGCGGCCTTCGGTATCGTTGATCTTTTCCCCGCCGAACATCGCCGCGCGCCGGGCGGCAAGGTCTGACGCCTCGGCCAGCGCCACCAGAAGGTCGCGGCCCGTGGCGTCGATATTGGTCTTGGACCAGTCGAACAGCATGCCGTCGGCCTGAACCGAAAAGCCGGCGGCGCGGGCCGGATCGGCGGCAAAAAGGGAAAGGATCGGCCGGTCGGCCACCGCGGCGTGGTGGTCTTTCAGCGCTTGCCACTTGTCGGTCATGTCATTCGGCCCAGTGAACGGTTGCATTATCCAGAACGGCGCGGATCGGCGCTTCGGCGGGGGGCAGCGTCAGGGCGCGGTCCAGCGCGGCGCGTTTTTCCGGCCCGGTGATCAAGAGGTGGATGTTCATCGCCCCCGCCAGCGCCGGCGCGGTCAGGGTGATGCGCGGCTCGCCGGCGGCCGCGGCACGCATCGGCAGCAGCAGCGGCGCGTCGGGGGCCAGCCCCTCGGCCAGACGGTCGGCGCCGGGGAAGAGGCTTGCGGTGTGCATGTCGGTCCCCATGCCCAGCAGCAGGACCGAGATCGGCAGATGCGGCTTCAGCCCCTCGGTCAGCGCGGGCAGCGCCAGTTCGGGGCCCTCGGCCGCCGGATCGAACAGCGGCACCAGCTGCGCCCCCAGCGCCCTGCCCCGCAACAGCCTTTCGCGCAGAAGCCGGGTGTTCGACCGGTCGGAGCTTTCGGGCACCCAGCGTTCATCGTTCAGGAAGACCGCGACATTCGGCCAGTCAAGCTCGACCCCCGACAGCGTGTCGAAGATCGGTCCCGGCGTGGTGCCGCCCGGCACGCAGAACGAGGCCCGCCCCTCACGCCGCAGGAAATCGGCCAGTTGCGTGGCGATCTGGTCGGCCAGCGACAGGAACAGAAGCTCACGGTCGGGATAGCTGCGGAACTCCATCAGCGGATGTCCCGCCAGCGCCGTCCGTCGCGGTGCATCAGCATCAGTGCATCTTCGGGGCCGGACGAGCCGGCATCATAGGGCTGCGGCCGGTCGCCCCGGCCTTCCCAGCCCTGGATGATCGGATCAGCCCAGGCCCAGGCGGCCTCGACCTCGTCCCCGCGCATGAACAGCGTCTGGTTGCCGCGGATCACATCCATGATCAGCCGTTCATAGGCGTCGGGCACGTCCTCGGCCACTTCGCCAAGCGCCTGGGCGAAAGACATGTCCAGCGGCACCTGCATCAGGCGCATGCCGCCGGGGCCCGGTTCCTTGATCATCACCATCAGGTTCATGCCTTCGTTCGGTTGCAGCCGGATGACCAGCACGTTCTCGCGCCAGCCCCGTTCGTCATCAAAGATCGAATGGGGCGGTTCGCGGAAGGTGATGGCGATTTCCGACGACCGGGCGCGCAGTTTCTTGCCGGTGCGCAGGTAGAAGGGCGTGCCCTTCCAGCGCCAGTTCGAGATATGGCATTTCAGCGCGATGTAGCTTTCGGTGATGGATTCGGGGTTTTCGGCGTGGTCCAGATAGCTGCCGCCGCCATTGGCCGCGCGATACTGGCCGCGCACGATGTCTTCGGGCTTCACCGGGTCCAGCGCCCGGATGACCTTCAGCTTTTCATCGCGCACCGCCGAGGGGTCGAAGTGATAGGGCGGCTCCATCGCGATCAGGCACAGAAGTTGCATCAGGTGGTTCTGCACCATGTCCCGCATCGCGCCGGACTTGTCGTAATAGGCGCCGCGGCCTTCGACATCGACGGTTTCGGCCACGGTGATCTGCACATGGTCGATGTATTCGGCCTTCCACAGCGGCTCGAACAGGATGTTGGCAAAGCGCACCGCCATCAGGTTCTGCACGGTTTCCTTGCCGAGGTAATGGTCGATCCGGTAGATCTGATCCTCGCGGAAATGCCGGGCCAGCACCTCGTTCAACGCGCGGGCCGAGGCCAGGTCGCGGCCAAAGGGCTTTTCCACCACGATGCGGCTTTGGGCATCGGCGATGCCATGCTGGTGCAGCCGTTCCGCCAGATCGCCGAACAGCGCCGGCGCCACCGAGAAATAGAAGGCCCGCACCATGCCCGGCCGCATCAGCCTGCCCAGCTGCTCCCAGCCCGAGGTGCCCTTGGCGTCGATGGCGATATAGGCCAGATGCTGCAGGAAATCGGCGACCGAAGCCGCGTCGCGCCGGTCGGCCGGCACGAATTCCTCAATCGCCTCGCGCACCATGTCGCGAAAGCCGTCATCGGTCAGTTCGGCACGCGCCGCCCCGATGATGCGGCTTTCGCCGGTCATCTGACCGGCGGTGAAACGGCGGTAAAGCCCGGGCAGGATCTTGCGGCGGGCAAGATCGCCCGTCCCGCCAAAGATCACCAGATCGAAGGGTTCCACCGGAATGACACGAACGGCCATGGCACCTCGCAGCCTGCGCCCTGTTAGCGCTAACGCGGGCTTTCTAGCGCCCCGTGGCCTGCAAGTCTAGCATTGCTTGCATGACAGGGAAACGGCGGCTGGTCTATGCCTCTTCCGCAGGCATCCAGCGCAGGCGGCGGATGCCGGGTTCGGCCGCCAGACGCTGCACCGCCTGATCCAGAAAGGCCTCGGCCGAGCCTTCGCCGGTGACCGTCACCGCAAGGTCCAGCCCGTCTTCGCCTGTCCGGGTCGAGATTTCCGAGACATGCAGCCCGCCAAGGGTCAACCCGTGCATCAGCTTGGCGCGCATCACCGCCTCATTCGCCGGGTCGGTGGACAGAATCACGCGGTAACCCCGGCTCAGCGGCACACCGGCGCGGGTGTGCCGTTTCAGAAACTTCACCAGCGGCCGCAGCCCAAGGTTGATGAAGACGACCAGCCCCGTCACCACCAGCGCATAGGGCCAGGCGCCGATGCCCGCCACCAGCCCGATCGCCGCCGAACACCACAGCGTTGCCGCCGTGTTCAGCCCATGCACGTTGAACCCGTCGCGGAAGATGATCCCGGCGCCCAGAAAGCCGATGCCGGACACCACCTGCGCCGCAACGCGGGTGGGCGAAACCTCATTCGGCACCAGTTGCGAGAAGATCACGAAGGCCGCCGCCCCCAGCGCCACCAGCGCATTGGTCCGCAGCCCCGCCATGCGCTGGCGCACCTGGCGTTCCGACCCGATCAGCGCCCCGCAGGCCACCGCAACTCCCAGATTCGCCGCCGCCGGCCCCAGATCGACCATCCCGCCCCCCGTTTGGCCGCAGAGAACCACGGGCCGGGGGGAATGTGAAGGGATTGTAACAGTTTTATGACAACCGGAGGGGCGGGAACATGGCCCCCATGGCCGAGGCCATCGCCGAGGCCAAGCGGAGAAGGTTCCCCTTGTCCCGCCGGTGGCCCCAAAGGCCACCGGCCAGCGCCCGCCCCGCCAATGGCGGGCGCTTCTCGCCCGCCGGGGCAGGCGCTGGCCTCTGGATTTACTTCTGGCCGGCGGTCTGGTTGCATCTTGGTCGCATCGGGCGGGGAAAGGCAGTGCCTTTCCTGTTCCGCCCGAGCCCTGACCCAGCCGGGTACTGGCAGCTCGTCAGGCCTCCAGTTCGGCATCCCAGTACAGGTAATCCATCCAGCTTTCGTGCAGGTGGTTCGGCGGGAAGCGGCGGCCGTGCGACTGCATTTCCTCGGCCGTGGGGGCGCGGGGCACGCGGGCCAGCCGCATTCCGGCCTGCCGCAGGGTTTTCGAGCCCTTCTTCAGGTTGCAGGGCGAACAGGCGGCCACCACGTTTTCCCAGCTGGTGATGCCGCCGCGCGACCGGGGCAGGACGTGATCGAAGGTCAGCTCGCCCCGGCTGCCGCAATACTGGCAGCAGAATTCGTCGCGCAGAAAAAGATTGAAGCGCGTGAAGGCCACGCGCTTCTGGGGTCGGACGAATTCTTTCAGTACCACGACCGAGGGTATGCGGAACTCTTGCCTCTGGCTGCGCACCGTCTGGTCATATTCCGCGACGATCTGCACCCGGTCCAGCACGGCGGCCTTGATCGCCTCTTGCCAGGGCCAGAGGCTGAGCGGGTAGTAACTGAGCGGCCGGTAATCGGCGTTCAGCACCAGCGCCGGAAACTGCCGCAGCGCCGCCGGATCGCGCACGAAATGGGTTCTGAAATCGCCGTCCATGCCTTCGAGACTCCGCCTTCGTCCGTTGCCTTCGGCATCCGGGCGGGGGGCCGCCCCGATAGCCTGACTATATATGGGGATCGCCGGCTGGCAAGCCCCTGCATCTGCGGCAGCATGGCGGATTCGGGTGACGGGTCAATGACAAAGGCCCCGGCAATGCCGGGGCCCCCGCCGATGTGATCAATCCTCAGGCAGCCGCAACCGCCCGGCCTGTCAGCACCCGCACCAGCGCCGCGCGGTATTCCGGCGTGCCGTGCAGATCGCCGATCATGGCGCCGGCATCGGCCGTCAGACCTGCCACGGCTTCGGGGCGGAAGTCGGCCGACAGCGCCGCCTCGGCCTCGGTCCAGCGGAAGACGCCGTCGTTCGAGGCCCCGGTCACCGCCACGCGCACGCCGTCTGCGAACTTCGCCACGAAAACCCCGGTCAGGGCAAAGCGGCTGGCGGGCTGGTTGAACTTCACATAGGCCGCCTTCTGCGGGATCGGGAAGACGACCTTGGTGATGATCTCGCCCTCATCCAGCGCGGTCGAGAACAGGCCCTGGAAGTAGTCATCCGCCGCAATCTCGCGCGCGTTGGTGACAATCGTCGCACCCGAGGCCAGCACCGCCGAAGGATAGCAGGCGGCCGGGTCGTTGTTGGCCAGGCTGCCGCCGATGGTGCCGCGGTTCCTGACCGCCGGGTCGCCGATGCCGCCGGCCAGCGCCGCAAGCGCGGGGTAGAAGGCCGCGGCCTCACGCGCCACGGTCGCGTGCGTTGTCGCGGCGCCGATGGTGACCGAAGCCCCCGCCCGGCCCGAAACCCCCTGCATCTCGGCGATGCCGGTCAGGCTGACCAGCACATCCGGCGCGGCAAGGCGCTGCTTCATGGTGGGCATCAGGGTCTGGCCGCCCGACAGCGCCTGCGCGCCCCCGGCCGACAGCGCCTTGACGGCTTCGGCAACCGAGGCGGGTTTCACGAATTCGAAGTTGTGCATGGCTCCCTCCCCGATCAGCCGTTGATCGCCTGCCACACCCGGCCGGGTGAGACGGGCATGTTGATATGGTCCACATGGGTGATGCCACCCCGGTGCAGCGCGTCGATCACCGCGTTCACCACGGCGGGCGGCGAACCGATGGCCCCGGCCTCGCCACAGCCCTTCACCCCAAGCGGGTTGTGGGTGCAGGGGGTCTGGCAGGAATAATCGACGTTGTAGAACGGCACGTCATCGGCGCGCGGCATGGCGTAATCCATGAACGAGCCGGTCAGAAGCTGGCCGTTCTCGTCATAGCTGGTGTTTTCCAGCAGCGCCTGACCGATGCCCTGCCCCACCCCGCCATGGACCTGACCTTCGACGATCATCGGGTTCATGATGTTGCCGAAGTCGTCGGCGCAGTGGAAGGCCACCACATCAACCTTGCCGGTATCGGCATCCACCTCGACCTCGCAGATATAGGCGCCCGCGGGATAGGTGAAGTTGGCCGGATCGTAGAAGGCGGTTTCCTCAAGCCCCGGTTCCAGCGTTTCCAGCGGGTAGTTGTGGGGCACATAGGCCGAGAAGGCGATTTCGCCGAAGGTCTTGGCCTTGTCGGTGCCCGCCACGCTGAACTTGCCGTCGGCGAAGGTGATGTCGTCCTCGGACGCCTCCAGCATATGCGCGGCGATCTTGCGGCCCTTGGCGACGATCTTGTCGATGGCCTTGTTCATCGCCACCCCGCAGACCGCCAGACTGCGTGAGCCGTAAGAGCCCATGCCGAAGGGTATCTTCGAGGTGTCGCCATGGACGATCTCGACCGCGCTTTCGGGCACGCCCAGACGTTCGGCCACGATCTGCGGGAAGACCGTTTCATGGCCCTGCCCGTGGCTGTGGGCGCCGACCATGACGCTGATGTTGCCGGTGGCGTTCACCCGAACCGTGGCCGCGTCATAAAGCCCGACGCGGCTGCCCAGCACGCCGACCAGATGGCTGGGGGCGATGCCGCAGGCCTCGATCCAGGTCGAAAGACCCATGCCGCGCAGCTTGCCCTTGCTGGCGCTGGCCTGCCGGCGCATCTCGAAGCCCGAGACATCGGCAATCTGAATCACCTTGTCCAGGGTCGCGTGATAATCGCCGGTGTCATAGGCCAGCCCCACGGGCGTGGTATAGGGGAACATGTCGGTGGTGATGAAGTTCTTCCGCCGCACCTCGAACGGGTCCAGCGACAGCTCGCGGCACATCTTGTCGATGACGCGCTCCAGGCTGAAGGTCGCCTCGGGCCGGCCGGCGCCGCGATAGGCATCGACGGGGGCGGTGTTGGTGAAGATGGTCTTCACGTTCACATAGACATGCGGCACCTTGTAGGGCCCGGCCATCAGCGTGCCATGCAGGAAGGTGGGCGTCGCCGTCGAGAAGTTCGACAGGTAAGCCCCCACATTCGCATAGGTTTCCGTGCGGAAGGCCAGGAAGGTGCCGTCCTTTTCACAGGCCAGTTCGATCTTGGTCACATGGTCGCGGCCGTGGGCATCGGAGAGGAAGCTTTCGCTGCGCTCGGCCGTCCAGCGCACGGCACGGCCCAGCTTCTTCGCCGCCGCCAGCACCAGCGCCTCTTCGCCGTAGTGGTAGATCTTCGAGCCAAAGCCGCCGCCCACATCGGGCGCCACCACCGTCAGCTTGTTTTCCGGGATGCCCATCACGAAGGCCGCAACCAGAAGCCGCGTTAGGTGGGGGTTCTGGCTGGTGGTGGTCAGCTTGTAATCGCCGGTGCCGGGGAAATATTCGCCAATGCTGGCGCGCGGCTCCATCGCGTTGGGGACAAGCCGGTTGTTCACCAGTTCCAGCGTGGTGACATGGGGCGCCTTGGCAAAGACCGCATCCACCGCGGCGCGGTTGTCTTCGATCCAGCCCCAGTCGAAGCAGATGTTGTCGGGGATCTCGTCATGCACGCGGTTGGATGCATCGGCGGCCGCCGCCTTCATGTCGATGATGGCGGGCAGTTCCTCGATCACCGTATCGTCGGCCAGCTGCTGGGCGGCGTCGCGGGCCTGCTGGTAGGTTTCGGCGACCACCGCGGCATAGGCGTCGCCGACATGGCGCACCTTGCCATGGGCCAGAACCGGGCGCTTCGGTTCGCGCATCGGTTCGCCGTTGCGGCTTTTGATCAGCCAGCCGGCGGGGTTGCCGCCGACATCCTTGAAATCTTCGCCCGTGAAGACCGCCAGAACGCCCGGCATCGCCGCCGCCGCGCTGGTGTCAACCGACACGATGCGGCCATGGGCGACGGCAGAGCGGACCATGACGGCATGGGCCTGCGCCTGAATCTTCAGGTCGTCGGTATAGACGCCCCGCCCCGTCAGGAAGCGGACGTCCTCACGGCGCTTCGAGGCAGCGCCAATTCCGGAATCCTTCGGCATGTTCCCCTCCCTCACTCGGCCGCGACGGTCTGGCCCGAGGCCGCCATCACTGCCTTGACGATGTTGTGGTATCCGGTGCAGCGGCAGATGTTGCCTTCCAGCCCGTGGCGCACCTCGGCCTCGGTCGGGCGGGGGTTGTCGGCCAGCAGGGCGGCCGCGCTCATCACCATGCCGGGGGTGCAGAAGCCGCATTGCAGGCCGTGATGGTCCTGGAAGGACTGCTGGATCACCGACAGGCTGCCATCGGCATTGGCCATGCCCTCGATGGTCTTCACGCTGGCGCCGGCGACGTCCAGCGCGAAGGTGGTGCAGGATTTCACCGCCTTGCCGTCGACATGCACCACGCAGGCGCCGCACTGGCTGGTGTCGCAGCCGACATGGGTGCCGGTCAGCCCGAGGTTCTCGCGCAGGAACTGCACCAGCAGCGTGCGGCCCTCGACCTCGCCGGAGACGGCCTTGCCGTTCACCGTCATCGAGACTTTCGTCATGGTTTCCTCCCTTGGTTTTGCCTGGGGTATCGCGGTTCAGCCGATCAGGCGGCGGAACCATCCCTTTTTCTGTTCGCCCTCTTCGGTGCCTTCCGCCGCTTCGGCGGGGGCATCTTCGGGCGCGTCTTCGGGCGCGGGCCCTTCGACGGCGGTCTGGAAGCGGGTAAAGAATTCGTCCGCCATCTTCTTGGCGAAGCCGTCGATGATGCGGCTGCCCAACTGGGCGATCTTGCCGCCCACCGCCGCCTCGACCTCATAGCTTAGCCGGGTGCCTTCGGCGGTGGGTTCCAGCGCCACTTTCGCGCCGCCCCGGGCAAAGCCCGCCGGGCCGCCCTTGCCCTCGCCCGAGATGGTCAGCGACCGGCCCTCGATGATGTCGGACAGTTTCACAAGGCCGGTGAAGCGGGCCTTCACCGGACCGACCTTCTGGACGACCACGGCCTCGAACCCTTCGGCGACGCTGCCGGTCATGCTTTCGCAGCCCGGCACGCAGTCTTTCAGAACCTCGGGGTTCAGGATCGCGGCCCAGACGGTTTCGGGCGCCGCGTGGATGTCACGGCTGTCGCTGAGTTGCATGATGTCTCCTCCGTTAGGGCAGATTACCCGGCGGCAGGCGCCGCCCGCTATGCTGCCTTGGTCGTAAGCGGGATGGCGCGCCACGGTGTCCGGGCGGAGACGGCACGGCACGAGATGCCAGAGGCCAGCGCCCGACCGGGCGGGCGAGAAGCGCCCGCCGAGGGGCGGTCGGGCGCTGGCCGGGCCTTTGAGGCCCGACCGGTGAAGGTTGGCGAATGTTCCACGGTGGCGAAGGCGATGGCCTTCGCCATTGCGGCTGGGGATGGTGCGTGTGAACACGCACCTTGCGGTGTCCGGGCGGGAAATGGCGAGGCACTGCCTCGCCCCGCCCGCGCGGGCCGGTTCAACCAGAAACGATGCGGCATTCAATGTCAGAGGCCGGCGCCCGACCCGGCGGGCGAGAAGCGCCCGCCAATGGCGGGGCGGGCGCTGGCCGGGCCTTTGAGGCCCGTCCGGTGAGGCTTGCCGATGTTCCACGGTGGCGAAGGCGATGGCCTTCGCCATGGACGCGGAGGTGGTCAGCCACCCCCCTAAAGCCCCGCCAGAAATCCCCGCAGGGTCTCGGGAGAGACGGGTTTTTCCAGCACCGTCACGCCGGCTTCGGCGGCGGCGCGGCGCAGGGCGGGGTCGCGGCTGGCGGTCACCAGCCGCACCGGCAGCGCGCCAT
>JACZKR010000252.1 GCA_014859945.1 Paracoccaceae bacterium
GGCAGGGCATCGGCCAAGGGTTCGGCGGTGCCATCGGGCCCGGCCAGCGCCAGATCGGCGCGGGGAAAGGCGGTTTCGGCCCCCTCCTGCGCGGCGGCAAGGCGGGTCAGCGTGGCCTGCCGGTTGGCCATCAGCGCCGCCGCAGCCGTGGCCATCTGCCCTTCCAGCGCGCCATACCAGCGGGCGTCGGTCGCGCCTTCCTTCAGCAGCCGGTTGCGGTCGCGCATCGCCTTGTCATAGGCCAGCGCCGGCTCGGCATGGTCGGGGAAGAACGACAGCGCCATCCGGTCAAGGAAACGCCGCCGGCCCTCGGCCGCCTCGATCCACAGCCGGTCCATCGCCGGCACCAGCCACAGCACGCGCAGAATGCGGCCCAAAGCCGATTGCGGGGCGGGCTTGCCGTCAATCCGCACCTGCCGCGCCTCGGCGCCTTCCGCGCCGGTTTCCACGCTGTGATCCGCGGCCAGACCCCGGACTTCCGCCTGCACCCGCCATCCCAGCGCCTCGGGCCGGCGGGAAAGTTCTTCGCTCGCGGCCCGCCGCAACCCCCGGCCGGGCGACAGCAGCGAAACCGCCTCCAGCACATTGGTCTTGCCGGCGCCGTTCGGCCCGACAATCGCCACCGGCCGGCCGTCGAAAGCCAGCCGCGTGGCCCGGTGGCTGCGGAAATGCGACAGCGCCAGCGAGGTGATGGCCAGACCGCCCAAGGGTCGCCCTTATCGGTTAAGGATCGGTGAACCCGCGGGCCGTCCGGGCCGCGGGTCTCAGACGCGCATCGGCATCACGACATAGACGGCCGAGGTGTCATTGCCCTCGCGCACCAGCGTCGGATCGCCGGACGAGTTGAACAGGAAGACGGCATTCTCACGGTCAACCTGGCTGGCGATTTCCAGCAAGTATTTGGCGTTGAAGCCGATTTCCAGACGCTCATCGCCATAGGCCACGGCAAGCTCTTCTTCGGCGGCGCCCGAATCGGGGGCGTTGACCGACAGGACCAGCCGGTCTTCGTCGAGCGCGAGCTTCACCGCGCGGCTGCGTTCCGACGACACGGTGGCCACGCGGTCAACCGCCTTGGCGAATTCGCTGGCGTCCACCTCCAGACGGCGGGTGTTGTTCTGCGGAATGACGCGGGTGTAATCGGGGAAGGTGCCGTCGATGACCTTCGAGGTCAGCGTGATGGCCGGCGTAGCAAAGCGCACCTTGGTTTCGGAAACCGAAACGGCGATCGTAGCCTCATCATCGTCCAAGAGCTTGCGCAGCTCATTCACCGTCTTGCGCGGCACGATCACGCCGGGCATGCCCTGCGCGCCTTCGGGCAGCGGGGCATCAATCCGGGCCAGGCGGTGGCCGTCGGTCGCCACGCAGCGCAGCACCGCGCCGGTTTCGCCGGTGGCGGTGTGCATATAGACGCCGTTCAGGTAATACCTTGTTTCCTCGGTCGAAATAGCGAATTTCGCCTTGTCGAACAGCCGCCGCAACTCGGGCGCCTTGGCCGAGAAATTGGTCGAATACTCGGAAGAGGCCATGACCGGGAAATCCTCACGCGGCAGCGTCGCCAGCGAGAAGGTTGACCGGCCCGCCGTGATGGTCAGCCGGCCCGAGGCGCCGTCTTCGGTCAGGTTCACCAGCGCGCCGTCGGGCAGTTTGCGCACGATTTCATGCAGCATGACCGCCGAAACCGTGGTGGCGCCGGGGCGTTCGACCATGGCGGCGATGCGGTCCACCACCTCGATATCCAGGTCGGTGGCGCGGAAAGACACCTGATTGCCCTCGGCCTCGATCAGGACGTTGGCGAGAATCGGGATGGTGTTGCGGCGTTCGACGACCGATTGGGCCTGGGCCAGCGCCTTGAGAAGCGTGCCGCGTTCGATCGAGAGTTTCATGGTCCCATCCCTTTTCCTTGCCCCCTTCGGGGACGGCGAGGTTAGCGGTTTTCCGCCGTTTCTCAAGAGCGCCGCAACAGGCGGCGGGAATTTCACGGCGCTGCGGCAGCCTTGGCACAACTGCTTCGGAACGCTGGCTTAATTGGCCGGAGGGGGCGGCAAGACGGCGTCTTCTTTCCGTCTTGCCCGCGTCTTCCTTCCGTCTCTACGCGCGGTGCGGAAACCGGCGTTAACCACAGCGGCGAATCAGCCCTGCAGCAGCCGGCGCAGAAGCTGAAGATCGTCGCTCAGCTGGCTGTCGGTCGCCATCAGCTCTTCGATCTTGCGCACGCCGTGCATGATCGTGGTGTGATCGCGGCCGCCGAAGCGCCGGCCGATTTCCGGCAGGCTGCGCGGGGTCAGCTGCTTGGCCAGATACATCGCCACCTGACGCGGGCGCGCGATGGTGCGCAGCCGCTTCGGCCCGATCATGTCAGAGAGGCGGATGTTGTAATGTTCGGCCACCTTGCGCTGAATCTCTTCGATGGTCAGCTTGCGGTCCGAGGCACGCAGGATATCGGCAAGGCAATCCTGCGCCAGTTCCAGCGTGATCTCACGGCCAACCAGCGAGGCGAAGGCGAAAAGCCGGGTCAGGGCACCTTCCAGCACGCGGACATTCGTCGTGATGCGGTGGGCCAGAAACTCCAGCACGCCCTGCGCGATGATGATGGCGGGGTGCTGGGCGCGGTAGGTTTCGGCCTTCTGCTGCAGGATGCCCAGCCGCAGTTCGTAGTCGGTGGGATGCAGGTCAACCACCAGGCCGCATTGCAGACGCGACTTGATGCGTTCTTCCAGATCCTTGATCTCACCCGGCGCGCGGTCGGCGGAAATCACGATCTGCTTGTTCTGCTCGATCAGCGCGTTGAAGGTGTGGAAGAATTCTTCCTGCGTGGAATCCTTGCCGGCGATGAACTGCACGTCATCGACCATCAGCACATCGACCGAGCGGAAAAGCTCTTTGAAGTCCATGATCTGCTTGTCGCGCAGCGCCTGCACGAAGCGGTACATGAACTGCTCGGCCGACAGATACAGCACGCGCAACTCGGGCTGACCGGCCTGAAGCTCATGCGCGATGGCATGCATCAGGTGGGTCTTGCCAAGGCCGACGCCGCCATAAAGGAACAGCGGGTTGAAGGTGACCGGCCCGCCCTCGGCCACCCGGCGGGCGGCAGCATGGGCCAGTTCGTTCGGCTTGCCGACGACGAAGCTGTCGAAGGTGAAGCGCGCATCCAGCGCGGCACCCGGCAGATCTTCATCCGCGGCGCGGCGCAGGGCGGCACGGGTGCTGGGCTTTTTCGGCGCGTCATTGGCGGCGGGGCGCTGCCGGGCGGGCACGAAGAATTCGACCCGCGAGACGCGGCTGCCGCCGGCGTTCAGCTGCGCCAGGATCATCTCGCCGAAATTGCGCGACACCCAGTCACCGAAGAATGAGGTCGGCACCTCGAATCGCGCGACCGATTCGTCCAGTGCCGCCAGCCGGATCGGTTCGATCCAGGTTGTGTAGTTGTTGCGGCCGATCCGCGTGATCAGCTGCTCGCGCACCCTGCCCCAGGCGTCGTGTGTCATTCTGTCCTTCCGTCCCCGGACGCCTTCCCTACCGGTAGCGCCCTGATCTTCTTGCCGTCCCCGCGACACGGGCCAGGGAGAAGGCCGGGTTCAACACCTTCCCGCACCTGGGCGCGCTGCAGCGCGGCATCAGGCGGCGGGCCGGGCCGAACGGACCTCCCGGACAGCGGCACACAAAAGACCCCGGGAAAGACCCGGGACTTCCATCTTGCCGCACTGCAGGCTGCACGAAAGATGCAGACCGCATAACGCTATGATCTCAAACAGGTTTACCTACATCTTGGCGGCATGTTTGGCAGCGCCGCCATCTTGGGTTTCCGGTTTGCGACCGCGTCATGTCCCCCAGGACGAGTGAATCGCAAGGCTGACGCTAGCGCGCCGCCGCGGCGGGTCGCAACCGAACTTCACGCTTGACAGGTCTTTGTCCGGGCGAATCCCGGGGCGATGGCAAAATGGCAACGCCGGGCACCGGCCGCACCCCGCCAGACATGCGAAAGGGGCGCCGCCAGTGGCGACGCCCCCCGAATTTTCGCGCCGAAGCCGATCAGGCCTTGACGGTCAGCGACTTCACCCGCGAGGCGAGACGCGAGATCTTGCGCGACACGGTGTTCTTGTGCAGCACGCCCTTGGTGACGCCGCGGGCCAGTTCGGGCTGGGCGTTCTTCAGGGCTTCGGCGGCGGCAGCGGCATCGCCCGAGGCGATCGCTTCTTCGACCTTGCGGACGAAGGTGCGGATGCGCGAACGGCGCGCCTTGTTCACGGCATAGCGGGCTTCGGACTGGCGGGCGCGCTTCTTGGACTGTTCGGTATTGGCCATCGGCTCTCTCGGGTCTTTCGTTGTTACGGTCGCACGAAAGCCCCAAGGCCCCGTTGCAGGGAACGGGAATCATCTTGCCTAAGCGGGCCCACGCGCATGTGGGGCGGCGCATAGCCCGCCCCGGCCGGAAATGCAAGCGCTCAGCGGTCGCGGAACTGCGGTTCGCGCTTTTCGATGAAGGCGGCCATGCCTTCCTTCTGGTCTTCGGTGGCAAACATGGCGTGGAAGCTGCGGCGTTCGAAGCGCAGGCCCTCGGCCAGGGTGGTTTCAAAGGCGCGGTTGACCGATTCCTTCACGGCCATGACGGTCAGCTGCGATTTCTCGGCGATCTTGGCGGCGGTCTTCAGCGCCTCTTCCCGCAGGCTGGCGACGGGAACGACGCGGCTGACAAGGCCCGAGCGTTCGGCCTCGGCCGCATCCATGAAACGGCCGGACAGGTTCATGTCCATCGCCTTCGACTTGCCGATGGCGCGGGTCAGGCGCTGGGTGCCGCCCATGCCGGCGACGATGCCAAGGTTGATCTCGGGCTGGCCGAATTTCGCATTGTCGGCGGCGATGATGAAGTCGCACATCATGGCCAGTTCGCATCCCCCGCCCAGGCAATAGCCCGAAACGGCGGCGATGACGGGCTTGCGGACGCGGGCGATGGCCTCGGCCTCGGCGCCGAAAAGGTCGTCGAACAGCACGTCGGCATAGCTCTTCTCGGCCATCTCCTTGACATCGGCCCCGGCGGCGAAGGCCTTTTCGGACCCGGTGACGACGATGCAGCGAACCTTTTCGTTCTTGTCGGCCGCGGTCAGGGCGGCGGCCATCTCGCGCATCAGCTTCTGGTTCAGCGCGTTCATCGCCTCGGGCCGGTTCAGGCGGACAAGGCAGGTGTAATCCTCGATCTCGACGATCAGGGTCTCATAGGCCATGGCAGTGGCTCCGTATTGTTTGGCGGACTCCTAGCAGTAACGGCCGCGTTATCAAGTCACCTCTGGCAGAGGGGGCAGTGGAAGGACGACCGCCCGGATTGCACGGTGCGGGTGATGGTGCCGGTGCAGCCGGGGGTGGGGCAGGGGGCGCCCTCACGCCCGTAAACCCGGAAGGAATGCTGGAAATAGCCCAGTTCGCCATCGGCCTGCCGGTAATCCTTCAGCGAGGATCCGCCGGCCGCGATGGCCTCGGCCAGCACCTCGCGGATCAGGGGCACCAGACGGGCAGTCTCCTGTGACGTCAGGTCACGGGCCAGCCGCAGCGGGCTGATGGCGGCGCGGTGCAGCACCTCGCAGACATAGATGTTGCCCAGGCCGGCGATGATGTGCTGATCAAGCAGCGCCGATTTCACCGGCGTCGCCCGTCCGGCCAGCCGCCCGGCCAGCCAGGTTTCGTCAAAGGTGTTGCCCAAGGGTTCGGGGCCCAGTGCGGCCAGAAGGGGATGCGCCTCGGCGCCGGGGGTGGGCATCAGGTCCATCGCGCCGAAGCGACGGGCGTCGTTGAAGGTCACCCGCGCGCCGCCTTCGATGTGCAGCACCACATGGTCATGCTTTGCCGGCGCGGGGTGGGGGTGGTGAAATTCGCCCAGCATCACCCCGGAAATCAGCATCCGCCCCGACATGCCCAGATGGATCAGCAGCGTTTCGTCGGTGGACAGATCGGCCAGAATGTATTTCGACCGCCGCCGCAACCCCAGGACCCGCGCGCCGGTCAGCCGTTCGGCCATGCGGGGCGGGAAGGGAAAGCGCAGGCCGTCGCGGTTGACCTCGGCCGCGGCGATCACGCGGCCCTCCATCACCGGGGCAAGGCCCATGCGGACGGTTTCGACTTCAGGCAGTTCGGGCATGTGACAGGGTCGCAGGTTGAGGGGCGGGGGCGTGCGCCCTATAAGGTGGGCGACCTGAAGGATCGGCAAGAGCCATGAGCGACGAAAACACCACCCATTTCGGCTTTCAGACCGTGCCCGAGGCCGACAAGGCCGGCATGGTCCACGGCGTCTTTTCCCGCGTGGCGTCGAAATACGATGTCATGAACGACCTGATGTCGATGGGCATTCACCGCGTCTGGAAGGATGCGATGATGGACTGGCTGGCGCCGCGCCCGGGCCAGCGGCTGCTGGATGTGGCGGGCGGCACCGGCGATGTGGCCTTCCGGTTTCTGGCCCGCGCGCCGGGTGCCCATGCCACGGTCTGCGACATGACCGAGCCGATGCTGATCGAGGGCCGCCGCCGGGCCGAGGCCGAAAAACAGGCCGAAAGCCTGGACTGGGTGGTGGGCGATGCGATGGCGCTGCCCTTCGCCGACAACAGCTTTGACGTCTATACCATCAGCTTCGGCATCCGGAACGTGACGCGGATCGGCGATGCGCTGCGCGAGGCTTACCGGGTGCTGCGGCCGGGCGGGCGGCTGATGGTGCTGGAGTTCAGCCAGATCCCGAATGAGCTGATGCAGAAGGTCTATGACCTTTATTCCTTCAACATCATCCCGGTGATGGGGCAGGTCGTGGCCGGGGACCGCGACAGCTATCAGTATCTGGTCGAATCGATCCGCAAGTTCCCCGATCAGGACAGCTTTGCCGGAATGATCCGTGTCGCGGGCTTTGGCCAGGTGAAATACCGCAACCTGACCATGGGCATCGCCGCGCTGCATTCGGGCTGGAAGCTCTGATGCGCGGACCGCACAATATCTGGCGGCTGGTGCGGACGGGGGCGACCTTTGTGCGCACCGGGGCGATGGCCGTGGCGCTGGAGGCGATGAGCGCGCCGCCGCGCCTGCGGCTGGCGGCCTGGGCGCTGGGCTGGCCCTTTCAGTGGCTGGGGCTGAAGGGCGATCCGGCGCTGCCGCCGGTGACGCGGGCGATCACCGCGCTGGGGCCGGCCTATATCAAGTTCGGCCAGATCCTTTCGACGCGCCCCGACATCGTGGGCGAGGAACTGGCCGATCAACTGAAATACCTGCAGGACAAGCTGCCGCCCTTCCCGCTGGACGAGGCGCGGGCCACCGTGGCCGAGGAACTGGGCGCGCCGGTCGAGACGCTGTTTTCCGGCTTCTCCGAGCCGGTTGCCGCCGCCTCGATCGCGCAGGTCCATCATGCGCGGGTGCTGGGCAGCGATGAGGAAGTTGCCGTCAAGGTGCTGCGCCCGGGGATCGAGCGGGCCTTCCGCCGCGATATCGACGCCTTCTATTTCGCCGCCCGCGCCATCGAGGCGCTGGCCCCCTTTTCGCGCCGGCTGCGGCCGGTGGATGTGATCGCGCATTTCGAAGGGATCGTGCTGGGCGAGCTTGACCTGCGGCTTGAGGCGGCGGCGGCTTCGGAATTCGCGGCCAACACCGCGCAGGATGCCGGTTTCCGCGTGCCCGCTCCGGTCTGGCCTTTGTCGGGTCGCCGGGTGCTGACGCTGGGCTGGGCCGAGGGCATCGCCCTGTCGGACAATGCCGCGATTGATGCGGCCGGCCATGACCGGGTGGCGCTGGCAGCGCGGGTGCTGAGCCTGTTCCTGAGCCATGCGCTGCGCGACGGGCTCTTTCACGGCGACATGCACCAGGGCAACCTGAAGGTCGGCGCGGATGGCGCGATCATCGCCTATGATTTCGGGATCATGGGGCGGATCGACGAATATACCCGCCGGGTCTATGCCGAGATCCTTTATGGCTTCATCCGGCGTGACTATCGCCGGGTGGCCGAGGTGCATTTCGAGGCGGGCTATGTGCCGGCCGACCGCGACGTGGACGAATTCGCCCGCGCCCTGCGCGCGGTGGGCGAGCCGATCTTCGGGATGGAGGCCAGCCGGGTGTCGATGGCGCGGCTTCTGGCCTTTCTTTTCGAGGTGACGGAACGTTTCGGCATGCAGACGCGGACCGAACTGATCCTTCTGCAGCGCACGATGGTGGTGGTCGAGGGCGTGGCACGCTCGCTTGATCCGCATATCAACATCTGGCAGGTCGCGCGGCCGGTGGTCGAAGGCTATATCAGCCGCAACCTGGGGCCGCTGGCGCTGCTTCGTGATCTGGCGCAGACGGCGCGGGTGATGGGCCGCTTCGGCCCCCGCCTGCCGCAGCTGGTCGAGGCGGCGCTGATCCGGCAGGCCACCGCCCTGCCGCCGGTGGCGCCTGCTGTTGCGCCGCGGCGGCTTCTGTGGGCGCTGGCCGGGGCGGCGGTCTTTGCCGCCGGTGTCTGGCTGGGGCAGGTGCTTTAGGGCGGATTGCGTTCAATCTGATTCAGATTGAACGCAATCCAGGACAGGCAAGCCCTTGAAATATTGCGTATCTCTTTCAATCAGGTGAAGCTGATCGAAAGAGATACGCTCTACCCCGGGGGGATGCGCAGGGCGCTGATCCGGTCCGACGCGATCTCGGCCCTGCCTTCCAGCACCAGCGTGGTGCCCGTGGCGCCGTTGCGCGCCTCAAGAATCCGGGCGTAGGACTGCACCGGGGCGGTGCCCAGCTTCTCGTCGCCCCGGTAGCTTTCTACCGTCAGCCGGTAATAACCCTGCGGCAGCGGCAGGCCGGTGGCATCGGCGCCCAGCCATTCGGCCTGATGGGCGCCCAGCGGCACCTCTTCCCGCGAGGCGATGTTGCCGTTTGCATCGGTGACCACCAGAACCGCCCGGTCGGCGCCGGTAGCTGTGGCGTAATCCAGCGTCACCGGATCGCCGTCCATCCAGACATCGGCATCGGTCCGCGCCTCCTGCCCCACCCAGGCGGCCAGCTGTGACATGCCCAGAAGCCCCATCTGGCCCGAAAGCGTGCCCAGAAGCTGGTTGGTCAGCGTCTGCTGTTCCACCCCCGAAAAGGTGGCCAGCTGCGTGGCGAAAGCGGTGGAATCGACGGGTTTCATCGGGTCCTGATGCGTCATCTGCGTGGTCAGCAGCTTCAGGAAGGTGGTGAAATCGGACGAGATCGCGGTGGCGGTCATGGGCGGTGCTTTCTAAAGGCGCAGGTCCAGCCCGCCGGCGGCCCGAAGGGCGGGGCGCGGTTGGGGCAG
>JACZKR010000253.1 GCA_014859945.1 Paracoccaceae bacterium
GAGCAGGGGCGTGGTTCGGTGGCGTTTTCGATTCGAAGGACGACCCGGTTGGCCCGGTTGCCGACACGCCGGTTGACCCGCCCGCCACCGACACCCCGACGCCGGAAGACCTTGCCAAGGCCGAGGCCGACGCCAAGGCCGCTGCGGAAGCCGCCGCCGCGCAGGCCGCCGCAGATGCCAAAGCGGCCGAGGAAAAGGCTGCCGCAGATGCCAAGGCCGCCGAAGAAGCCGCCGCCGCTCAGGCCGCCGCAGACGCCAAGACGGCTGAGGAAAAGGCCGCAGCCGATGCGCAGGCCGCCGCCGAAAGTGCCGCCAAGGCCGCCAGCGTGGCCATCGATTCGGCGAAAGGCACTGCCGACGGCGCCACGGCCGCCCGTGGCATCGCCGAAAATGCCCTGACCGAAGCCGAAGCGGCCGTGGCCGAACTGGCGAAACTGTCGGAAGATGTGCTGGCCAATCCCGCCTCCGACAGCGCCCTTGCCGCAAAGGCGGCCGAGCTTGCGACCAAGGCCGAAGCCGCCTCGGCCCGCGCCGATGCCGCCCGCGATGCGGTCACCGCCGCCGTGGCGGAAATCGGCGGCTTTGCCGATGCAGTGAAGGGTCAGACCGACCTCGAATCCCAGATGGCCGAGCTTCAGGCCGCGGCCGAAGCCACCCGTGGCGTCGCGACCGAAGCCGCCGCCAAGGCCGCGCTGGCCAAGACCAAGGCCGCCGAAATGGCCAAGACCATCGCCGATGCCGATGCCGCCAAGAAGGCCGAGGAAGACAAGAAAGCCGCCGAGCTGGCCGCCGATCCGCTGGCCCGCCAGCAGGCGCATTTCGCCGCGCTGACCCCGCCGCCCTGCGTCCATGTCGCGCTGGATGATCCCAGGCCCGAAGGCTTCCACCTGACGGGTTATGCCGTGGACACCGCGCCGCTGGAGCAGATCGCCGCCGACTGGCAGGCCGCGACCGGCCAGAAGCCCGACGTCGTGGTCAATCTCGTGAACGAAGAACAATGCGCGGTGCTTGACCTGGCCGTGGCCAACCGCGACAGCCTGACGCTTGCCCTTGATCTGGACAGCACCTCGGGCGTGATCAAAAGCGGCGACCCGGTGGAAGGCACCATCACCGGCATCGACGGGCGGCCCTTCACGCTGTTTCTGGTGAACGGCGCCGGCGGCGCCACCAACATCAACAAATGGGTCACCACCGAAGGCGGCGTGACGCGGTTCAAGTTCGCCCCCCGGCTCAAGGAAGGGGCACCGCCCTCGCCGCAACTGCTGCTTCTGGTGATCGGGGATGAGGCGCTGGCACAGGCCTTGGGCAGCGTGAAACCGAACGTCATCGTGCGGCAGCTGGCCGACTTCATCGGCGCCAGACTGGGCGCGGCGGAAGGCAGCAAGGCGCTTGGCCTGGGCTTCTTCCGTCTGGAAAACTAGGCCATGACCCGCCAAAGGTCAGAATTCCGACCCGGCGCGCGGCTTGTCCGGGCTATCGCTTTGTTGCAAGGGGAAGGTCACGCATGTAACCTTCGGGGCATTGAGGGAAGCAATTTTCCCGTCTCATGCCTTTTGACCTTGCCTAATCGAAAGCGGTAACCGCATGGCTTCGGTGAATTCACAGGAAAACCGCATCACCAAGCTGAAGACCAGCGTTGGTGATACCACGCTGACGCTCCTCGACTTCTCGGGTTACGAATATGTCAATGAACTCAACCAGTTCACTGTTCGCGCCCTGACGAAGGAACCGATCGAGCTTGATGATCTTCTGGGCAAGGACGTCCAGATCGATATCGAGCCCGGCGACGGGCTGAAGCGCAGCATCCATCAGACCGTCTCGGCCGCGCGCATGGCCGGGCTGGAACAGGACGGCTATGTTTACGAGTTTGAGCTGCGTCCCTGGTACTGGCTGCTCAGCCACCGGGTGAACTGCAAGATCTTCCCCGAAAACACCTCGCTGGCCGATATCATCCGCTCGATCTGCAATGAGGCGCTGGGGCGCGGGCAGGATGTGGTGTTCCAGACCTCGGCTCTGGACGCGCAGCGCGAATACACCGTCCAGTACAACGAAAGCGATCTGGATTTCATCCGCCGCCACCTTGAGGATCACGGCGTCAACTTCCATTGCAAGATGGAAAGCGGCGGCCACAAATGGGTGCTGAGCGATCAGAACAGCGCCTTCGCGATGACCAGCCCGTCGAATGTCGATTACAACCCGACCGACAAGGCCGCAATCTCGACCGTGCAGGGGTTCGAGACGATGTCCGACACCCGTCGCGTGACCTCGGGCGCGTTCCGCACCTCGGACTACAACTTCAAGCAGCCCCGCACGCAGATGGAAGCGACGCACAACACGCGGCGCGCCTATGACAACAGCGGGTTTGAGGTGTATCGCTTCCCCGGCGACTATCTGGAAAACGGCACCGGGCGGAACCATTCCCGCCGCCGGATGGAGGCGCTGCGCACGCAGGATTCGGTGATGCGCGCCACGGGCTTTGCGCCCGGGCTGGCGGCCGGAACCCGCTTCATCCTGGGCAAGGCCGCCAAGGCGGATGAAAACAACACCTATGTCGTGCTTCAGGCCTTCCACCAGTTCAGCTCGAACACCTACCGCAGCGGTGTGGGCGGCGGCGGTGGCGGGCGCGGCTATCGCGGCCAGTATGTGGTGACCAAGGAAGCCAACCCGGTGGCACCCACCGCCACAACGGCGCGGCCGCAGGTCATCGGGCCGCAGACCGCCGAGGTGGTTCTTGGCCCCGAAGGCAACGATGACGAACACAACCGCATCCGCGTCCGCTTCTTCTGGGATGCCGAGGGCCGTTCGATGCCCTGCCGCGTGGCGCAGCTTTGGGCCGGCAAAGGCTGGGGCGCGAATTTCGTGCCCCGTGTCGGCATGGAAGTCGTGGTCGAGTTCCTGCACGGCAACATCGACTATCCGATCGTCGTCGGCTGCGTTTACAACGGCGTGAACGCCTCTCCCTATCCCTTCCCCGGCTCGCACACGCAAAGCGGCTTCAAGTCGGAAAGCATGGGCGGCTCGGGCTTCAACGAACTGTCCTTCGACGATGCCGGCGGGTCCGAGAAGTTCAACATCCACGCCCAGAAGGACTATCTCTCGACCATCGAGAACGACTCGATCAAGAAGATCGGCAACGACGCCAAGACCGAGATCAGCGGCACGCGCACCGTGACCGTCACGGGCGACTCTACGCTGAAATCGACCAGCGGTTCCGTCAAGATCGAAGCCTCGACGCAGATCGAACTGGTCTGCGGATCGTCCAAGATCACCATGACCCCGCAGCAGATCACTATCTCCTCGACGAATGTCGAAGTTAAGGCTACCGCTCAGCTCAAGACGACCGGTCTGAAAGCCGAACACGGCGCGACGGTCGATCTGGCCATTCAATCTGCCATCGTCCGCATCAATTCGTGATCATGACCAACCGGACCGATACGAACGCGCCGCGCACGACCGAGCCCGCCCAGGGCCTTCGTGTGCAGGCCGCGCCGGATCTGTTCGAAGCCATGCCGCCGCTGCGGTCCCTGCTGACGGCCAAACCGCTGCCCGAACAGCACTGTCTGGATTTCCTGCGCCAGCTTCTGATGGGCCAGACCCCGGAAGAGGCGCTGACCTTCATGTCCTTCGCGCTGCCGGCGCGTCATGGGGTGTGGTGGGGGCATGAATGCCTCAAGGCCATGCCCGACCTGCTGACGCCGCAGGACCGTGACATGATGGGCCTGATCGCCGCCTGGGTGGCAGAGCAGGACGATGACGCCCGCTATGCCGCGCTTGAGGCCGGGCTGCGCGCCGAAAGCCACGGCCCGGGGGTCTGGCTGGCGCTGGCCGCCGGATGGTCGGGCGGGTCGATCTCGGGGCGCGGATTGCCGCCGGTGGCGCCGCCCGTCGGGGCGACGGGGCAGGCGCTGAACGCGGGAATCAACTCGGCGCTGGCGCGGGTTCCGCTGGAACACCGGCGCCGGATGATCGACCATTACGCGAATATCGCGGAAGTGCTGGCAAAATCCGCGTGATAAGCGCCTAAGCCCCCTTGCGCAGAATCGCCGGGGCATGTGGTGTCTTTCGGCGCGCTCTGCCATATATCGCAGATGGAATGACCAGCGGACCCGGCGAAGATGAGGATTACCCTTCGGATCGAGAACTATGACAGCCTGCCGGATGGCGGGCCGCTTGAGTTCACGGCGACGGGGCGCGGCTTTGAGGCCGGGCGCGGCAGCGAGATGGACTGGACGCTGCCCGATCCGAATCGGCGCATCTCATCACGCCATTTCGAGGTGGCCTACCGCGACCGGCAGTTCTGGCTGAATGACCTGTCGGCCAACGGCACCTTCGTTTACGGCCAGACGTTGCGCGTTTCGTCTCCGCATCTGTTGACCCACAACGACCGACTGCAGATCGGCCACTACATCATCCGCATCCTGATCAGCGATCCCGCGCAGGGGCAGGCCCCTGCCGGCCCGGCGCCGGGCATGGCTGCGGGTCTGGGCCATGCGGCGGGCGGCGCGATGGGCGCGGGC
>JACZKR010000254.1 GCA_014859945.1 Paracoccaceae bacterium
GGCGATGATCGTGCCCACGGTATGGCGGGGGTTCAGGCTGGACATCGGATCCTGAAAGATCATCTGGAAGCGCCGCCGCAGCGGCCGCAGCGCCGCCTCGTCCAGATGGGTGATGTCGCGCCCGTCAAAGCGCACCGCTCCGCCCGACGGCTGCAACAGCCGCACCAGCGCCCGGCCCAGCGTGGACTTGCCCGAGCCTGAACCGCCGACAATCCCCATCACCGCCCCTTTCGGGATGGTGAAGCTGAGCCCCTTCAGAATCTCCATCCGGGGCGCCGCGCCGAAGACGGGCTTGCGCGTCATGTCGGCCAGGGACAGCCGCAGATCGGCGATTTCGTAAAGATCAGCCATGCGCAGCCCTCCGGTCGGCTTCGGCCACCTCGGCCTGAACCGCGGCGATCACCGCCTCGGGCACCGGGGTCAGGCTGGCTTCGGGGTCGGTGTATTTCGGCGTCGCGGCCAGAAGCGCTGCCGAATAGGTATGACCCGGGGCGGCGAAGAAATCGCGCACCGGGCTGTCTTCCACCACCATCCCGGCATAAAGCACCGACAGCCGCTGACAGATCTTCGACACCACCCCCAGATCATGCGTCACGAACAGCAGCGCCGTGCCATGGCGGGCCTGCATGTCATGGATCAGCCGCAGGATCTGCTTCTGCACCGTCACATCCAGCGCCGTCGTCGGTTCGTCCGCCACGATCAGCTTCGGCTCGGCCGCGAAGGCCGAGGCGATCAGGATGCGCTGGCGCATGCCGCCGGACAATTCGTGCGGATAGCTGCGCAGGACGCGGCCCGGATCGGCAATCTGCACCTCGGACAGCAGTTCCGCTGCCCGCGCCTCGGCCCGGGGCCGCGCCCAGCCCAGAATATCGACCAGCCGGTCGGTGATCTGCGGCCCCACCCGGCGCGAGGGGTTCAGCGCCGTCAGCGGGTCCTGCGGGATCAGCGCACAACTGGCCCCGATCCGACGCCGCCGCTCGGCCGGGGGCAGGGCCTGCAGGTCGGTCCCGTCCAGAAGGATGCGCCCCCCCGTCACCTGCGCCGCGCGCGGCAGGATGCCCAGAATGGCCTTGCCGATCATCGACTTGCCGGCGCCGCTTTCGCCCACCAGCCCCCGCACTTCGCCCGCCGCCACCGCAAGCGAGACGTTGCGCAACAGCGGCGCCC
>JACZKR010000255.1 GCA_014859945.1 Paracoccaceae bacterium
GCCCCAAGTCGGTGAGCCCCGTAGGGTGCGTGTTCACACGCACCTGCCCCGACCGCGCGGTGCGTGCAAGCACGCACCCTACAACCGGCGTTGCGCCAAACCCCGGCCAGCGCCGAAGACGCCCCGCACAGCCCCCTAGCGCAACATCATCGGTTCGCCCAGAAAGGCGGCCAGCGCATAGCTGACCGCTTCGGGCTGTTCCAGCATGGCCAGATGGCCGGCCTCGGCAATCACCTCAAGCCGGCCATAGGGCACAAGGTTCGCCGTGAACTCCTGCCGCCGCACCGGCACAAGCGTGTCGGCCTCACCGGCGATCACCAGCACCGGCAGCTTGACCCGCCGCATGGTCTTCTGCTGGTCGGGGCGGCGCTGCAGGGCGCGGCTCTGGCGCAAAAAGACCCCCTCGCCCAGACCCAGCGCCATGTCCTGCACCAGCGCAAGAATGTCGTCGCGCCACGGTGTGTCGGCCAGCGCGGCGGCCGGAATCTCGGTCCGCATCGCCTCGGCCAGACGGCCGGCGCGGGCGGCGACCATCCGCGCCTCACGTTCGGCGGCAGCGCGCGGCGGTTCGGCCAGCGGATCGGTCGCCATCAGCACCGCCCGCGTCACCCGTTCCGGCACCCGGCGGATCAGGTCCAGCACCACATCGCCGCCAAGACCATGACCCAGAAGCGCAAACCGCGGCGGCAGGCCGGGCAGCATCGCCTCGGACATCTGTTCGACCGTGTCCCCCTTGACCGGCAGGCAGACCTGCATCGCCCGTTCGGTGCCCAGTTGCACCATCTGCGGCAGGAACATCCGCGCGTCGGCCATCATGCCGGGAATGATGACCAGCGGCTCCGGCATCAAAGCCCGGCCGCCCAGTCAAGGATCAGGCCCACCGCCGTTCCGGTCTGGCCGGGCGACAGGATGTCGCCCGCGATCACATGGCCATAGGGGTCGTCGCCGGGGCCGGGCACCACCTGCTCCAGCCGCACCGGGCCCCCCCAGCGCGCGGCGGCGGCCAGCGTGCGGGCGGGGTCCACCACCTGATCGCCGGGGTTGTACAGCACCAGAAGCGGCACCTGCGCCGCCCCAAAGTCCAGCGCGCGGGCATGGCGCACCAGCGCCGCCATCGGAAACAGCGCGACCGACGGGTAGGTCGAGGTCCAGTGCGCGGCATGGCCCGCGTTCGTCGCCTCAAAGCTGCGGGTGCGCCCGGCCACCCATGGCCCCCAGACCCGCGCGAAGGGCAGGTCAAGAATACGCGTCGCCAGCGGCCGCAGGCCGAAATTGGGCGAGACCATCACGATCCCCGCCATGTCGCGCGACAGGGCGGGATCGGTCGCGGCAATCGCCGCCAGCGTGCCGCCGGTCGAGGTGGCGATCACCAGAACCCGGTCACCCAGCCGGCGGCCGATCTCCATCGCCTCGGCCGTATCCTCAATCCAGTCGCCGGCGACGGGCTCGGCCATGGCGGCACTGGTCCGCCCGTGCCCGGCCAGCCGGGTGAAGAACAGGTTCGCCCCCAGAGCCGCCGCCACATCATCGGGAACCGGGCGGATTTCCTCGGAACTGGCCGAGAAGCCGTGCAGGTAAACCACCGCCAGGGGCGTCTTCACCCCGGGCTCGCCAGCCCAGAGGATGCGTTTCTCCTCACCGGGGCGAATGTCGGAAAACTGCAATTCCTGCGCGGCGATCCATTCCGGCAGATCTGTCAGGTTCTGCGGCAAAGCCGATGAATCGAAACTGATTTCCCGGTCCACCGGTTCCTCGGGCGCCAGCCACCAGGCGGCAAGCCCGAACAGGAAAAGGACAACAATCACCCGCCCGAAGTTATGGCCGGCCTTGCGCATCCAGCACCTCCTCGACCGTGGCTTCGATCAGCGACAGGCAGTCAGGCGACGAAAACCGGTGGTCCGCCCCCTTTACCAGCAGCAGCCGGATATCGGGGCCTGTGGCATGGGCCAGAAGCCGCAGCGCCACCGCCGGCGGCACGTCGGTATCGGCCGTGCCCTGCAAGAGCCGCACCGGAAACGGCAGGTTCAGCGGCGCGCGCAGCACCAGCCGCCCCCGCCCCTCCTCAATCAGGCGGCGGGTGATGACATAGCCCGCCGGATCATAATCCGACGGCAGCACGACCCGCCCGTCATGGGCCAGCGCCGCGCGCTGTTCAGGCGTGAAGCCCGCCCACATGCTGTCTTCGGTGAAATCGGGCGCTGCGGCGATGCCCACCAGCCCCGCCACGCGCCCGGGCATCGCGCGGGCCACCAGCAGCGAAATCCAGCCGCCCATGGACGAGCCCACCAGAACCTGCGGCCCGGTGGTCAGCGCCGAAATCGCCGCCAGCGCATCCTCGAACCAGTCGCCGATGGCGCCGTCCAGAAACGCGCCCGAAGATTGCCCGTGCCCGGAATAATCGAACCGCAGGAAGGGCCGGCCGGTCCGCACCGCCCAGTCCTGCAGGAAAAGAGCCTTCGTCCCCTCCATGTCCGACTTGAAGCCGCCCAGAAACACCACCCCCGGCCCCCGGCCATCGGTGCGGTGATAGGCAATCCGGCGCCCCTGCGGGGTTTCAAGGTGGGCGGGCGTGGCGGGATGCGTCGTCATGGGCGTCACGCTAGCAGAGGCCGCAGGGCGCGGCCAGTGCGCGGCGGCGCCTCAGATGCTTTGCGCAAGGATGCGGCTGATCGCCGACAGGCTTTGGCCGCTTTCCGCCGCCCAGGTGTTGAAGGCCGCCTGCACCGCCGCCATCGCCTTTTTCGATCCCGGCGGGCCGGCGATCACCCCCTCGGCCACCAGCCGCGCCACCACATCCTGCGTCAGGATGAAGCTGTCCTTGCCCATGTGGCGGAGCAGGTATTGCCCGGTGGTGCCGCCCAGCCGGCTGCCCTCGGCCCCCAGCCAGGCCAGCAGACCCACATGGTCGCCCGCCGGCCAGTCGCCAACGCGGCGCCCAAAGCCGGGGTTGCGGCACAGGAAGGCGGCGTTTTCGCGGATCGAGATGATCTTCGGCCCGCTGCGGATGACCCGGGTATCGGACAGAAGCGCCTCGATCTCATCCTCGGACATCATCTGCACCCGGCCGGGGTCGAAGCGGTGGAAGGCCTCTTCGATGCCCGGCCATTTGGCATCGACCACCTTCCAGCTGATCCCGGCCTGAAAGATGCCGCGGGCCATGGCCGCCAGCCAGCGGTCGTCGGGAATGGCAGCCAGCGCATCGGCCGTCAGCGGCGGTGCCAGGCCGTCAAGCAGCCGGTCGGCGCCGCCCTTGCGTTCGGCCGCGATGGCGGTGATTTCGGCGAATGTGCGCATCGTCCCCTCCCCTGATGCCGGGTGAAGCTGGCAGATCGCGCCACGGCCGGCAAGTTTCTTGGCGCCCCCACTTGACGGCCCCCGCCGGCGCGGGCAGGAAACGCGCACCATACCCGCAACCGGGCGTTCCGTGGGCGCCAAACCGACGAGGAGACGGCCATGAGCCAGATTTCCCTGACATTTCCTGATGGCAATTCGCGCGATTATCCGGCGGGCGTGACCCCGGCCGAGGTGGCGGCGTCGATTGCGCCCTCGCTGGCCAAGGCCGCGATTTCCGCCCAAGTCGGCGGCAAGCACTGGGATCTGCAATGGCCGATCCCGGCGTCCACGACCATCGCCATCAACACGATGAAAGACGTCGCACCGGCGCTGGAACTGATCCGCCACGACCTTGCCCATATCATGGCGCGGGCGGTGCAGGAACTTTGGCCGGATGTGAAGGTGACCATCGGCCCGGTGCGCGACCATGGCTGGTTCTACGATTTCGACCGGGAAGAACCCTTCACGCCCGAGGACCTTGGCGCCATCGAAGCGAAGATGAAGCAGATCATCAACGCCCGCGATCCGGTGAAGACCGAGCTGTGGGAGCGTGCCCGTGCCGTGGAATACTACCGCGGCAAGGGTGAGCCCTTCAAACTCGAACTCCTCGACCGCATCCCCGAGGGCGAAGACATCCGCATGTACTGGCACGGCGACTGGCAGGACCTGTGCCGGGGGCCGCACCTGCAACATACGGGGCAGGTGCCCGCCGATGCCTTCAAACTGACGCATGTGGCCGGCGCCTACTGGCTGGGCGATGCCGGCCGCCCGATGCTGCAGCGCATCTATGGCGTGGCGTTCAGGAACCGCGACGACCTGAAGGCCCATCTGACGATGCTGGAAGAGGCCGCCAAGCGCGACCACCGCAAGCTGGGGCGTGAGATGGACCTGTTCCACCTGCAGGAAGAGGCGCCGGGCATGGTGTTCTGGCATCCGAACGGCTGGCAAATCTGGCGGGGACTTGAGGATTTCATGCGCGGCCGCCTGCGCAAGGCCGGCTACAAGGAAATCCGCACGCCGCAGGTGGTGGACCGCATCCTGTGGGAGAAGTCCGGCCACTGGGAAGCCTACCGCGAGAACATGTTCATCGTCGAGGTGGACGAGGAAGGCGCCAAGGAAAAGCACATCAACGCGCTGAAACCGATGAACTGCCCCTGCCATGTGCAGGTCTATAATCAGGGGCTGAAAAGCTACCGCGACCTGCCGCTGCGTCTGGCCGAATTTGGTTCGTGCCACCGCTATGAATCCTCGGGCTCCATGCATGGCCTGATGCGGGTGCGCGGCTTCACGCAGGACGACGCCCATATCTTCTGCACCGAAGACCAGATCGAAAGCGAATGCGCCGGTTTCATCGCGCTTCTGTCAGGCGTTTACCGCGACCTCGGCTTTGAGAAATTCGACATCAAGCTCTCCACCCGCCCCGATGTGCGCGTGGGCTCGGATGAGGTCTGGGACAAGGCCGAAAACGCCCTGCAGCAGGCCATCGAAAAGCTGGGCTTGCCTTACGAGGTGAACCCCGGCGACGGCGCCTTCTATGGCCCGAAGCTGGATTTCAAGCTGACCGACGCCATCGGCCGCGAATGGCAATGCGGCACCTTCCAGTGCGACTTCAACCTGCCGAACCGGCTGGATGCGGAATTCGTCGGCGAAGACGGCATGAAGCACCGCCCGGTGATGCTGCACCGCGCGATTCTGGGGTCATTCGAGCGGTTCATCGGCATCCTGATTGAAAACTACGCGGGCAAACTGCCCTTCTGGCTGGCGCCGCGTCAGGTGGTGGTGGCCTCGATCGTGTCGGATGCCGATCCTTTCGTGAACGAGGTGGTCGCGGCCCTGCAAAAGGCCGGTGTCCGCGCCGAAGCCGACACCCGGAATGAGAAGATCAACTACAAGGTGCGTGAGCATTCGGTGGGCAAGGTGCCGGTGATCCTAGCCATCGGCATGAAGGAAGTCGAAGAGCGCACCGTCTCGGTCCGCCGCCTGGGCGAGACGCGGACCGAAACGATGACGCTGGATCAGGCCATCGCCATCTTCGGACTGGAGAGCCTGCCGCCTTCGGCGTGACCGGGACGGGGGTGCGTGAAATCACGCACCCTACGCCTGCCCCCCCCCGTAGGGTGCGTCATCTCACGCACCCTCCCGACGCGCCAACACTAATGCGGGTCGGGCTGCTTCGCCGCCAGCGCCAGAATGCCGCCCAGCCCGCACATGGCGATGGGGAACATCGTGAAGACGTTGAAGCCGAAGGCCAGCAGGATCGCGGCACTGGCGGCCAGCATCAGGATGCCCGCCGCCTTGTTGACCGACCGCGCCATGGCCGCCCCGGCAATGGCCAGAACCGGGGCCAGGAAGCTGGAAATCTTGATCGCCAGCGGGTGATCGAACTGGGTCAGAAGGTCGCCGACCTCACCGTTGTTTTCGACGAATTCGGCATAGCCGAAGCCGAAAAAGCCGACGAACATCGCCCAGATTCCACCGATGATGCCCAGCACAAGCGCTGCGTTGCGCATGGTTTTCTCCTGTTTTCAAGGCCTTGCCCGTTCGAATCGGTTCTCCGATTCCGCGCTTGATTTTCATAAGGGGTTTGGCATGATTTTTCGCGTGACGACAGACTTTCTGACCGCCTCTCTGACCGAAGGCCGTAGAAGATTTGGCCGCACGGCCCGCGTGCAATACCGCCGCGGGACAATCAGATGGGGAGAGACGGAATGCCGACCGGCACCGTGAAATGGTTCAACGCCACCAAGGGCTACGGCTTCATCGCACCCGACGATGGCGGCAAGGACGTTTTCGTTCATATCTCGGCGGTCGAACGCGCCGGGCTGAAGGGCCTGAATGACAACCAGAAGATCGGCTACGAACTGCAGTCGGGCCGCGACGGGCGGTCTTCGGCCTCGGATCTGAAGCTGCTTTAAGGCCCCTGCCGGACAGCCGGCGCTGCGGGCCTGCCCGCCTTCACGGCCCCCGCGGGGGCCGTTTCGCATCAGGGCATCCAGCGGGCCTGCGCCGCGGCATCCCAGCCCAGCGTCATCGCCCCGCCCTCGCCCTCGATCACCGGGCGCTTCATCACCGTGGGCTGGGCGGCGATCTGCGCTTCGGGGTCCGAGGCCTTCAGGAAATCGCTGAACCCCCGCCAGGTGGTCGAGGTCTTGTTGATCAGCCGGTCGCCGAATTCCGTCACCAGGCGGTCGATCTCGGCCGGGCTCAGCGGATTGGCGCGGATGTCGCGGAAGGTCACCGCATGGCCGGCTGCCGTCAGCTCCTTCAGCGCCTTTTTCGAGGTGTCACAGGTCGAAATTCCGTAAAGGATCATGGCAGCGTCACTTCTGTCAGGGGGTCAGGCTGTCCGGCGGATCAGGCCTTGCGCAGGCGGATCACCAGATCGACCCGCGAGACGGCCATGCCCTCGGGCGGGGTGGGAAGGCGGGTGATGCGCAGCTGGTCGCGCGGGGCGTCGGTCAGCCGCTGGGTGTCTTCCCAATAGAAATGCGGGTGATCGTCCAGCCTTGTGTCGAAATAGGACCGGGTGCCATCGACCACGACTTCATTCAGCAGCCCCGCATCGCAGAAGGCGCGCAGCGTGTTGTAAACCGTGGCCAGGCTGACCCGTTCGCCCGCCGCCGCCGCCGCGGCATAGAGGCTTTCGGCGGTGACATGGCGGTGTTCCCCGTCGCCCACCAGAAGCGCCGCCAGCGACAGGCGCTGCCGCGTCGGCCGCAGGCCCCCGCCGGCCAGCCAGCGGACCAAGGGCGCCTGCTCGGCCCCGGGGGGCGCGTTCTGGGGTTCCTGCTCCATACTGTCATATAAGCCCTTCTTTCCCAAGTCGCACGGGAAGCCCCGGGTTGATGACAAGCGGGTGCTGAGCG
>JACZKR010000256.1 GCA_014859945.1 Paracoccaceae bacterium
CAGATCAGATCGGGCTTCATGCCCACCACCGAATACCGGCCGCGCACCTCGCCGCCGGTCACCGATTCCAGCATGAACGTGTCGGTCCGCGCCTCGCCCAGCTTCAGCATCAGCGAGACGGGAGTATCCAGATCGGCGGCCTAAACCCGTCCCGCCCGCCTTGGCGCCGATACCGGACCGGCCGGCCCCCGCGCCCATTACATGCGCGCGCGCCTTTCGGACGGCGGCACCACCGTCACCCCGTTCGACCGCCAGGATTCCGCCCTTCTCGCCATCCTCAGCGAAGCCGACGCGCTGCTGGTCCGCCCGATGGGCGACGGCCCCCGCAAGGCCGGCGATATGGTCGAGGTCATCGCGCTCTGACCGGCCGGCAAGGGGCGAGCCCCCTTGCCATTGCACCTTTCAAAATACTCCCGCCGGAGGCAAACGCCCGAGCCGGTTGGCGCGGTTACGCGCCAGAGGCGAGAGGAAAGGCCTGCGCCGCCCCCTTCGGGCGGCGCGCAATCAGATCACCCGTTGCCGCGGCGCGCGAACAGGCCCGCATCTTCCGCCGCCCGGCGCAGGGCGCGGCTCTTGTTCACGGTTTCCTGATATTCCGCCTCGGGGTCGCTGTCATAGACCACCCCGCCGCCGGCCTGAATATACAGCTTGCGGTCCTTCAGCACCGAGGTCCGCAGCGCGATGCAGAAGTCCATCTCGCCATTGGCGGCAAAATATCCCACGCCGCCGCCATAGACGCCGCGCTTTTCCGGTTCCAGCTCATCGATGATCTCCATCGCGCGCACCTTGGGCGCGCCGGAAACCGTGCCCGCCGGCAGGCCGGCCAGCAGCGCCGACAGCGCGTCCTGATCGTCGCGGATTTCCCCCACCACGTTCGAGACGATGTGCATCACATGGCTGTAGCGTTCGATGATGAATTTCTCGGTCGGCCGCACCGTGCCCACCTTCGCCACCCGGCCCACATCGTTGCGGCCAAGGTCCAGCAGCATCAGATGCTCGGCCAGTTCCTTCTGGTCGGCCAGAAGGTCCAGTTCCAGCGCCTTGTCCTCTTCCGGCGTCGCGCCGCGCTTGCGGGTGCCGGCGATGGGGCGGATGGTCACCTCGCCGTCGCGCAGCCGCACAAGGATTTCAGGGCTGGCCCCGATCACCTGAAAGCCGCCGAAGTTGAAGAAGAACATGAAGGGCGACGGATTGGTACGCCGCAGGCTGCGGTACAGCGCGAAGGGCGGCAGATCGAACGGCAGCGTCCAGCGCTGCGAGGGCACGACCTGAAAGATGTCGCCAGCGCGGATGTATTCCTTGGCCTTGGCGACCGCCGCCTTGTAGCCGTCATGGGTGAAATTCGACACCGGCTCACCCGCCGCCGCGCCGCCGCCTTCCAGATCGCGCTGGGCAGGTGCTGCACGGTCGAGATCGCGCAGCGAATCCATCACCCGCTCGGCCGCCTGGGCATAGGCCGCCCGCGCCGACAGGCCGGACGCCACCCAGGCGGGCGCGCAGATCGTGACTTCCCCCTTCACCCCGTCCAGCACCGCCACGACCGAGGGCCGCATCAGCTGCGCATCGGGCAGGCCCAGCGGATCGGGCGGCACATCCGGCAGATGTTCGACCAGACGGATCATGTCGTAGCCCAGATAGCCGAACAGGCCCGCGGCCACCGCCGGGACGCCTTCGGGCATCTCGATGCGGCTTTCGGCGATCAGCGCACGCAGCGTGTCCAGCGGTTGGCCCGGCAGATCGGCAAAGGCCGCCGGATCAAACCGCGCTTCGCGGTTGATGCGGCTGTTCGTGCCGTGGCACTGCCAGATCAGATCGGGCTTCATGCCCACCACCGAATACCGGCCGCGCACCTCGCCGCCGGTCACCGATTCCAGCATGAACGTGTCGGTCCGCGCCTCGCCCAGCTTCAGCATCAGCGAGACGGGAGTATCCAGATCGGCGGCC
>JACZKR010000032.1 GCA_014859945.1 Paracoccaceae bacterium
CGTGGCGGCGGCGATGGCCGCGCGCATCTCATCCACCGTGGGCCGTGCCGCGCGGATGTCGTTCAGCCGGCTGTCATTGGTTTCGCCCACCACGGCATTGACCGAGGTCACCCGCCCGTTCCCCGGCTGGGTAAGGGTATGGGCCACCAGCGCCTCAATCCCCCGGCCCACGGCGAGCGTATTGGTCAGAAGCACCGGCGTTTCCAGCTGGCCAAGCTCCTGCAGCTGCGTGACACCCGCGAACTTGCCAAAGCCGTTCAGCACCGCCAGCGCGGCCGGCACCCTGTCCTGAAACAGATTGCCCGTGTGCGGCAGGATCGCCGTGGCCCCGGTGCGCGTCCGGTCGCCCTCGATCAGGGTGACATGGCCCACCAAGACCCCCGCGACATCGGTGATCGCGTTCAGCGGCCCCGGCGGGTAGTGCCCGATGGCATAGCCCAGATCGCGCAGTCGCGGCATCGCGCCCCCCATGGTGAAAGGGCGGACCCTTGGCCCGCCCCCTTTCGTCAGCCCAGCGCGTCGTTGCAGCGCTTGCAGGTGCCCGGATGCTTGTGGCTGCCGACATCGGGCAGGATCTGCCAGCAGCGCTGGCATTTCTCGCCCTCGGCCTTTTCGAACACCACGCCGATGCCCGGCACTTCGGGCAGGCGGAACGCCTCTTGCGGTTCCGGGTCGGCGGTCAGCTGGATGCCGCTGGTGATGCAGAGATCGGCGAAGTTCACCGATTTCAACGCCGCCAGAATACCCGCATCAGCCACATGCACCACCGGCGCGGCCTCAAGGCTGGCACCGATCACCTTGGCCGTGCGCTGCACCTCAAGCGCGCCCGTCACCACGCGGCGGGCGGCGCGGATGCCCTCCCATTTCGCGGCGAGCGCCGGGTTCAGCCAATCGGCGGGGGTCACCGGCATATCCACCAGATGCACCGAGGAATCCTCGCCCGGGAAGCGGCAAAGCCAGACCTCTTCCATGGTGAAAACCAGAATGGGCGCCAGCCAGGTCGTCAGCCGGTGGAAGAGGATATCCAGCACCGTCCGCGCCGCCCGCCGCCGCGTGCTGCCCGGCGCGTCGCAGTAAAGCGCATCCTTGCGGATGTCGAAGTAAACCGCCGACAGATCGGTGGTGCAGAAGGTGAACAGCTTCTGGAACACCCCCTGGAAGTCATACTTCGCATAGCCCTCCCGCACCTCGCGGTCCAGTTCGGCCAGCCGGTGCAGCACCCAACGCTCCAGTTCCGGCATATCCGCCGGCGCCACCCGTTCGGCCTCGTCAAAGCCGGCAAGGTTGCCCAGAAGGAAGCGCAAGGTGTTGCGCAGCCGGCGATAGCTGTCGGCCACGCCTTTCAGGATTTCCTTCCCGATCCGCAGGTCGGCGGTGTAATCCGACTGCGCCACCCACAGCCGCAGGATATCGGCGCCGTATTCGCCGATCACCTGCTGCGGCGCCACGGTATTGCCCAGCGATTTGGACATCTTCATGCCCTTCTCGTCGAGCGTGAAGCCATGGGTCAGCACACCCCGGTAAGGTGCCCGCCCCTTGGTGCCGCAGGCCTGCAGCATCGAGGAATGGAACCAGCCGCGATGCTGGTCGGTGCCCTCAAGGTAAAGGTCGGCGATGCCGTCTGCCGAGCCGTCCGCCCGGTCGCGCAGCACGAAGGCATGGGTCGAGCCGCTATCGAACCACACGTCCAGCACGTCGAAGACCTGTTCATAATCCGACGGATTCACGATGCCTTCCAGCACCTTTTCCTTGAATCCTTGCACATACCAGACATCCGCGCCTTCCGCCTCGAAAGCGTCGCGGATCCGGGCATTGACGCGCGGATCGCGCAGCAGGAAGTCCGGGTCGGTGGGTTTGGCGCCCTTTTTGGTGAAGCAGGTCAGCGGCACGCCCCAGGCGCGCTGACGGCTCAGCACCCAGTCCGGCCGCGCCTCGATCATCGAATGCAGGCGGTTGCGCCCGGTGACAGGCGTCCATTCCACCAGCTGGTTGATCGAGTTCAGCGCCCGCTTGCGGATGGTGTCGCCATAGGTCGACATGCCATCGTCCAGCGCCTTGTCGATGGCGACAAACCACTGCGGCGTGTTGCGGTAGATCAGCGGCGCCTTCGACCGCCAGGAATGCGGATAGCTGTGCTTCAGCTTGCCCTTGGCCAGCAGCGCCCCCTGCGCCGCCAGCGCCTTGATATTCGAGACGTTGGCCGGGCCTTCCTTGCCCTCGGGCGTGATGATTGTCTGCCCGCCGAACAAGGGCAGGTCGGCACGATAGCTGCCGTCCGGCTCGACATTGTAGGTCATCGGCAGGCCGTACTTCAGACCCATCTGATAGTCGTCATCGCCATGGCTTGGCGCGGTATGAACAAAGCCGGTGCCGGCGTCATCGGTCACGTGCTCGCCCGGGAGAAGGGGGACGTCGAAATCCCACTCACCGTTGCCGCCCTCGATGCCACGGTAGGGGTGGGCGAGGATAACGCCATGCATTGCCGTAGCTGGTGGGGTACCTACCAACTCAAATTCCTCGACCTTGGCAGATCGGAAAACTTCTTCGGCGCGAGACTTTGCAACCACTAAGGTCTCCCCGACTTTCGCCAAACTTCCCTCAGCGACCGCCTCAACCCGATAGAGACCGTATTCAATTTGCGGATTGAAGGCCACAGCGCGGTTCTGGGGGATCGTCCATGGCGTCGTCGTCCAAATGACGACAGAGGCATCTTCGCTCCACAGAGCCTGACCTAGGTGCACAGATTCTGTGATTTGCGGAACGCCGGGCGAACTTGGCGAAACGAACGGCGCCATCGGTCGAGGCCGGAGAACCTTGAACCGCACCCATACCGTGTGGCTGGTATGGTCGTGATACTCCACCTCCGCTTCGGCCAGCGCGGTCTTCTCGACCGGCGACCACATCACGGGCTTCGACCCCTGATACAGGCTGCCGTTCATCAGGAACTTCATGAACTCGTCAGCGATTACCGCCTCGGCGTGGAAGTCCATGGTCAGGTAGGGGTTCGGCCAGTTGCCGGTCACCCCCAGCCGCTTGAATTCCTCGCGCTGCACGTCGATCCAGCCTTCGGCGAACTTGCGGCATTCCTGACGGAAGGCGACGATATCCACGTCGTCCTTGTTCAGCCCCTTGGCGCGGTACTGCTCTTCGATCTTCCATTCGATCGGCAGGCCGTGGCAGTCCCATCCGGGCACATAGCGGGCGTCCTTGCCCATCATCTGCTGGCTGCGCACGACCATGTCTTTCAGCACCTTGTTCAGCGCGTGGCCGATGTGCAGGTGGCCGTTGGCGTAGGGGGGGCCGTCGTGCAGGGTGAAGGGCGCGCGGCCCGGCTTTTCGCGCAGGCGGTCATAGACGCCGATCTTCTCCCAGCGGGCCAGCCAGTCCGGCTCACGCTGCGGAAGGCCCGCGCGCATGGGAAAGTCGGTTTCGGGCAGGAAGACGGTATTGCGGTAGTCGGGGCCGGTCGGCTCGGTCGTGTCGGCGCACATCGGATGCGGTCCTATGGAAAGATCAGGGCTGGTCTGGTGGCGGCAGGCGGCCGCAATGTCCCGGCGCCCCTTCAGGACGCCGGGCCGATAATTCGACGCGGGGGCGCGAAGGTCCGGCTCATGGGGGCCTTATAGGG